>CAYFTH010000160.1:0-2455 GCA_964346075.1 uncultured Fluviicola sp.
TTCTCGAGAAGTTTAAACGACACCCAAAAAATAGTGGGCTTTTTGTTAATCGCTAATTTTGTTGGTGTAACCTGGGGAATGTTATTCGTAGGATTAGCAATGGCACTTGGTGGATTGTTAAATTCGAAGAAAGTCGCCAATACGATGTCAAAAAAAATCACGCCAATGAATCAAGGACAAGGTTTTTCTGCAAATATGGTTACGGGAGGATTGGTTTCTATTGCCAGTTTGATTGGCGTACCTGTTTCAACCACACATGTTGCTGTCGGCTCTATTTTTGGAATAGGAACAGTGACCCGGAAAAGTAATTTTGGCATGATTAAACGCATTCTATACTCTTGGATATTGACCCTGCCAACAGCGTTTGCTTTCGGGATGTTGTTTTACTGGTTGCTGACGAATTTCAAACTATTCTAATAACTACTATTAATGTGTTCTTCGGCTATATCCCCTGAAAATAGCATTCATAGAATATTTCTTTTGACCTTATGTTCATTGGGCTATTTGTATCAGTTAAGAAGAATATTATCAGAGCTTTAGAGAACCTAATTGATAAAATTGATTTTTTAGGTTAAGCCGACTTGAAAAACAAAGAACGTAAAAAACGCTCACTTGTCTCTATTACATGTCTCTATTCATGTGTTTTACCATACGACTTTAATCCAACAGCTTTTTTATCGAGTAAAATGAGAGCTATAGACAATTACGTTACTGGAAGAAGGCCGACTTCGGTTTGGGAGCCTTTCAATCAAAACCTCCTGCGTTGTGATTGAGTCTCTCACGAAAAACCTTCGCATACTTAGCTAGCAAGAGCTAATGATTTTATAATTCACTCAATTTCCAAGGTTGCTTCAGCATATTCATTGTTACAGATTGGGGCTAAATGAAATTTTATGAAGCTATGGATGTTGGAGTTTGGCAAAGATCTTACCCTATAACCAATAGTTTTTTCGGGTGCGTTATAGTTATCAAAATAAACAAACTTAATAGGGTAACTATTAAAAAAATAGTACTCTACTGTATCTAATACTCCATTTGTAAAAGGCCCTGGATAATACTTATAATTATGAGATGTGGGGTTTTGATTATTATAATCTAATAATACCAATGTATCATTCTCCGTATAGGAGTTCATAACGTCTAACTTGATGATGAAACGCGAAGGAAATTTATTGTAGTACACCTTACCTAAATTCAGATCAGATTTTCCGATGTCAATCTCAGATAGAACTCTATCACCATTATTTTTCAAATTGAGTTTTACTTTAATATTCTCCTTTGTTTGAACTATAAAATAACCATTTTCATCTGTAGTAAAATACTCCCAAACATCATTTGATAACAGCGCATGACTATAATCATGTTCATAAATATAACCCTCAATGTTAGCTGCCGGCATATTGCAATCTTCCATTAGAACACCTTCAATGGTATTAGCTTTGTTTTTCTTGCAAGAGATGAACAAAAGTAGCAGTATCGATAAACCTATTAACTTTTTCATGATTTCTGTGTTTTAGTGAATAATTAATCGAAGGGTTTGACGCTCGGAGGATGTAAATACGTTGACCAAATACATTCCGTTTTCCAAATGACCAATGTCTAAGTCCACTTCCTGAGCTCCTGCTTTTACTTCTCGCAACTCCATGACATTTTTTCCCGTTACATCAAACAATTGTACATTGACTTCCTCATCGCTCAAAAAGTTTCGTTCGTTATTTCGCTAATCAGTGATGGTTTTTTACTCTATTTTCAGGGTGACTTCTTGGTATTCGTCTTGGCAATGAGAAGTAAAGAATTTAGTTTCTTTTTCATTCTCATGTATAGGTTCATTTAAATAATATCTTATGCTAGACTGTGCTGGTTCAGAACTGTTAAACTCAACAGGCATTGCTGATGAATTAAAAGAGTTATGAACTGTATCAATAATACCATTAGCAAATGGACCTGGAACCTTTCTCCAGGAAAAACCTGAGGAAGAATTGTAGTCAGGATAATACAAAGTATCCTGATCAGTATAATTATTTTCTACTTGTAAGTTAATGTAAAATTGTGTATTTGGCTGAAAAATATAAACCTCACCCAAATGATTATTATCTCCTGGTATTGAATCCACCCTCAGGACACTGTGAGCGTCTGAAGTCCGAACAGAGAACTCTGTAAAGGGGCTGTTGTGCGTTACTTCAAAATAACCGTTTTCATCCGTTGTGAATTCTAATTTGGTGCTCGGTTTCGAAAGTAGACCTCCACCTGGAAAGTGAATTATTCCATATTTATTAGCCGCAGGAGAATCACAACTCTGCATAAACCGTCCTTTCAATGTATAACTTTCATTTTTTTGTTTAGAACATGCTGTGAATAAAACTACTGCCATTATATAACCTATTAACTTTTTCATGACTCCTGTGTTTTAGTGAATAATTAATCGAAGGGTTTGACGCTCGGAGGATGTAAATAC
>CAYFTH010000160.1:2555-5116 GCA_964346075.1 uncultured Fluviicola sp.
CTTTTACTTCTCGCAACTCCATGACATTTTTTCCCGTTACATCAAACAATTGTACGTTGACTTCCTCATCGCTCAGAAAGTCATACGCCAGCATCACGCCCTCGCCGCTATTGGGGTTGGGAAACAACTTAGCATACACTTCCTTTTCTGCCGAAAGCGTGTCGGCATCAAAACTGTAACTCTTGCCTTGCGCATAATCTTCTACACATACGTTCATGAATTGTTCGTCAAAGTCCCAATACCCTGAGATACTGTTGTTATAGACAAAACCTTGCCCCGAAGGACTGGCGGCGGGATTCGTGAAAATTGTATTTGAGGATGGATAGCCGTTCATAATACACCAGGTTCTCGTTAGTTATTTGAGGTGATAAAAGTCCGAACCGTTTTTTACATGTTATCAATTCATTGTAATGTTAAAGCGAAATAGTTGAACGACCAAAAAGCTTTTGTTAATTTTTTGTTCTTGTACAGTGTATAGACTAAAAAACAACATGTTCTATTTTTAAAACACCTTAAAGGTCTTAATTTTCAATATAGTCGATCTTTACAGCTAATGATTCCCCAAGTGTTTCGGTTAACACTAATTTCTATTTGTGTGAATCCTCGGGTAATGCACAGTTACAAGGCATCGTAAAGTGTTCATTGCTTTGTAGGCTGCGGTATGGGGGTGAACCAAAAAAACACCCGTAAAGACAAATTATTGTATCTCTACGGGTGTTTTAATGTTATACCTGCTTCAGCGCAGGATTGATAGCATGCTATCTCCACGCTTCTTCTTCTGTGTAAAGTCGAGGTGGGTCAACTCGCTTTTCTGCGAACTTCACACCGTAGTCCTCCAACTCATCCAGAATAGGATTATACACCTCTTTCATAGTAGGAACATGAACACCTTTGATGGTAATGTCTCCATTCAAAATATTCTTAACACAAATACCTAAAGGCCAACCTACCGTGTTACTCATCGCCGTATAAGTTTGATCTTCTCCAATGCTCACCATTTCAGAAGTGATCTCTCTAAATTCATCACCCATCTTGTAGACGAATTTATGATACATTGCGATCATATCCTTGTCATCGGGTTTCAACGCCCATTTCTCTTCCAGGATTTTTTGCAACATTTGAGCTGGAGATGCATTCTTCAAACCGATCTTCTTCGAATTGTCAAAAATACCTAACCACACTAGTTTGTCCCATAGCGTATCGTCCAGATCGATCTTCATGTAATGACGGAGTTTCAACTCTACGGAATCATTTTGGTTGTATGGTAAGAATGAATTAATAAATTCACGCGGCGTCATGTCTTCACTTCCCTCTAACTGATAGGTATCGTCTGTTGCTCCCAGCTGAACAAAGACATCCCAGGCACGTGAGAATCCTTTTCTACGCAATGTACCACGGTAAATCGTTGGAATTCCTTCCAGACCATATACCTCACGATAATTCAATGAGTTACGATTTGCGTATCCCTCGAAGGTTCCGTACTCTTCCATTTCAATGATCTCTGTTCTTCTGAACAACTTATTATATGGAATATACTTGTAGCGTCCTTCCTGTATAAATTGTGCGGTTCCACCTTGTCCTGCAAGAACAACATTTCTAGGATTCCAGGTAAACTTGTAGTTCCATGGGTTATCATCGCTCTCTGGTGCCACTAATCCACCACAAAATGATTCAAAAATATGCATTTTCCCTCCTGCGTCCCGGATTTCATCGATCACACGCATTGCACTCATATGGTCAATTCCCGGATCTACTCCAATCTCATTCATGATCATAATTCCCGCATCTTTAGCGGCCTGATCCAGATCTTTCATGCGCGGACTTACATAAGAAGGCGTAATCATGTTCTTCTTATACTTGATACAGTCTTCTGCTACATCCGGATGATAGCGCGCCGGCAACATACTGATCACGAGATCTGCTTTTTCAATCTCTGGCTGACGTTCTGAAGGATCCAAAGCATTAAACACCATTGCTGTTGCTCTTGATGAGCCGTTGATCTTATCTTCAATAGCTTTTTTATCCTGGTCGACGATCTTTACATGCCAATCCTGCTCTTCAGCATTTTTCAGTAGATATCGAATCAACGTTGAGGCCGATAAGCCCGCCCCGAGCATTAATATATTTTTCATCATTTGTTTTTTTTGACACGGCTTAATTACGGTTTTACAAAGCACGTGTAATTTTTTATCTATTTTCACAAAATAATCGAAAATTGTAAAATATCGCAAGTTTTGCGAGAGTATTCTGTAAAAATAAAAAACGCCGGTGGTCTCAAATCTAGATTATTTACGTAGTATTTTACGTGCTATTATAGTCTAACTATTTTTCTTAGTCCATCTTAGCAATCAACAGAAAAAACAATATAAACCATTATTGTCCGATAAAATCGAAAGTTATTATGTTCGTTATTACCCTCTTTCTTAATTAGAGGAGTTCGTCTAGTTCTGGATCAAGCCCAAAAGTTGTGGACTAAGCATGAATTTTAGTTAATCTGAATAAAAAATTATGGCTCATCCGCATAATGCGTACTTTGTTTTATGAGCTGCCTTAATTTTGAG
>CAYFTH010000161.1:0-5068 GCA_964346075.1 uncultured Fluviicola sp.
GTTATGCTGATGGTTTTCGACGTTCACTCAGCAATGGAGTAGGCGAAGTATTCATCAATGGTCAACGTTGCCCAGTAGTTGGAAATGTTTGTATGGATATGACCATGGTCGACGTATCAAATGTTGACTGCAAACCCGGAGATGAAGTTGAGATTATTGGAGAAAACATAACGATGGAAGAGTTCTCGAAAAAAATGGATACCATTCCTTATGAAGTGATGACGAGTATTAGTAAACGCGTGGCGAGGTTGTACGTGAGGTAGGTTTTTGATTAATTTTCTAGTAAAGAATATTACCGCAGGGATTGTTTAATGGAAGTAGGAATAAAGCGAAGAGTTTAAAATGGTGCTCCTTCAAATTATTTTGGTAGATTTGTCAATGTTGAATCAAAGTCGTCTGATTATTACCAGTTTTACCATGAGAATAATTGTACTAGCCACTTTTTCGTGTTTTGCCTTTTTATTTGTTTCATCCACACTCATTGCTCAAGGGTCAGTTTATGATTGGGCTCACGGTCTTGGTGATGGCCAGGGAGGGAACGATAAAGGTAACTCAATTGTCGTAGACAGTTTTGGAAACACTTATGTCACTGGTACTTTTGAAGGAAAGGTAGACTTTGACCCTTCAGCTTCTTTTGCCAACTTAAAGTCTAGAGGAGATAGGGATATATTTATTGCAAAATATGATCAATCAGGTAACTACATTTGGGTAAAAAGAATAGGCGGTACTGATGAAGATCAGGTAAATACTATTAAAATAGATATCTATGGAGACATTGTAATTACTGGCTATTTCTTAGGAACATCTGATTTTGATCCTTCAAGTGCCACAGCTAATCTGACCTCTAATCCGACATATGATTCTTATTTAGCAAAATATGATGATACCGGAAGTTATATCTGGGCAAAAATGATTGGTGGAGCAGGAGTAAATAAATCAGCGGATCTAGCTATTGATGGAAGTGGAAACATTTATTTAACTGGTTATTTTCTTAATCCATGTGATTTTGATCCATCGAACAATGTAGAACAAATAACCAACAATGGTAATACTGACGCGTTTATTGCAAAGTATGATGTCTCAGGAAATTATTTATGGGCGAAGAACATGGGGGGATTTAATTTTGATGCTGCTCGGGCGATAGAGTTAGATGCAAATAACAACATTTATATTACTGGGACATTTCAAGGCACCGCTGACTTTGATCCTTCAAGTTCAAATGCTTATCACACAGAGATTGATTTTCTTGATATTTTTATTGCGAAATATGATGAATCTGGTAATTACATTTGGTCTAAAGCTATTGGTGGCAACGAGGAAGAAGTTAGCTCAACGTTAGCTATAGATAGTGATGGAAATGTATTTATATCGGGCTACTTTAGAGGGAATATCGATTTTGACCCTTCTCCTTCAATGGAGATTCATAATGCGGTAAATATGGATAACCTGTACATCGCTAAATATGATTCTTCAGGGAATTATCTTTGGGCACATAGTTTTGATAACTTTTTTTATCAAAAGGGACGCTCAATTGAAATTGACTCTAATAATGATGTTTACCTTTCTGGTTATATAGAAGATGTAATTGATTTTGACCCCTCCTCTTCTACGGCTGAATTGAATTCAAATGGTAAGCAAGATGTGTTCGTCGCCAAATATGATGGTAGCGGAAATTATTTGTGGGCCTTTAATGTAGGGGATTGGCAAAGTGACGAAGGATTTTCTATCTGTCTTGATGATAATGGTAGTTTGTTTTCAACTGGTTTTTTTTCTGAAACACCTGATTTTGATCCATCTACAAGTAATGTATCTAATCAGACCTCTGTGATAGACAAGTCTATGTTTGTTGCTGAATATGACGTGATTGATGGATCTTATATAAACTCCTATACAGTCGAAGATGGTAACGGTTTTTCTGATAGAGGTACCTCAGTAACTACGGATAGTTCTGGACATATATATGTTTTGGGAGATTTTTCAAAAATAGTAGATTTTGATCCTTCTGCAGGGCAGAGTTATTTGTCTTCAAATGGGAATAATGATATTTTTCTTGTTAAATATGACTCTGGAGGAAATTTTATGTGGGTAAAAAATATTGGCGATGCATACAGCAATGATGTTGGCAATTGTATCAATTTTGATGGAGATAATCATATATATATTACAGGTGGGTATAGGGGTACCGTAGATTTTGATCCCTCGTCATCAACTTTAAACTTGTCTTCTTCTGGAAGCTATGACGTGTTCCTTTCCAAGTTTGATTTAGATGGAAATTTTGTGTGGGCAAAAAGTATGGGGGGCTCTGAATATGATATAGGGCAATCTACAAAAGTAGATGATAATGGAAACGTTTATTTAACAGGCTATTATAGAGGTGTTAGTGATTTTGACCCATCAGGATCAACTGCAAACATTTCTTCTCTTGACCCTGCTTATTATGATGCATTTATTGCTAAATACGATTCTTTAGGTAACTATCTATGGGCAATAAGTACTGATGGTGTAAAGAATGTTAAATCTTTTTCTGTGTCATTAGACAGTGAAAACAATCCATATATCACAGGTGATTTTGCACAGACGGCTGACTTTGATCCTTCAGGTGTTGTCAATGAATTAGTAACTGACGGAAGTAGTGATGTATTCCTGGCAAAGTATAGTGCTTCTGGTAATTATCTTTGGGCACGAAGGATTGGTGGACCGTCTTTCGATGAAGGTAACTCTCTATCAGTAGATGATGCTGGAAATGCATATATAACAGGAAGATATAGAAACACATGTGATTTTAATACGATAGGAGGACCTGCTAACTTGACGGCTACAAATTCTGGTTACGACGAAATATATCTGGCAAAATATGATAGCTTGGGTAATTATTTATGGGCTAAAAGTATGGGAGGGCAAGGACATGACGAGGCGTACTCAGTCACATTAGGGATCGATCAAAACCCTTTCATTACTGGGGGGTATGAGCAAACAGCGAACTTTAATTTATCTGGGTCTGCAACTACTTTAACATCTGAAGGGAACGAGGATGTCTTTATTGCCAAATATGATACGTTAGGAAACTTTTTGTGGGTAAGAGGTATGGGGGGACCAAATAATGATAAAGGAAATGATATTGTTATAGACAAGAATGGTGACCCTATTGTTACTGGGTTATTTCAGGATTCAGTAGATTTTAACCCTAATGGATATGATGCTCAACTTTACTCCAATGGTTGGAATGATATTTTTATATCAAAATATACCGATTGCCAAACGTATTCCATAGATAGCATTCTATCTTGTGATAGCTATACATGGATAGATGGAAATACATATACTTCATCCAACAACATTGCAACACATACTTTAACGAATTCTGCAGGTTGTGATAGTTTAGTATTTTTGGATCTTACCATTATAAATTCTTCTTCAGGAACAGATGTTCAAACAGCGTGCGATTCATACACCTGGGTAGATGGGAACACATATACTTCATCCAACAATACAGCAACGCATGTTTTAACAAACGCTGCTGGTTGCGATAGTTTGGTAACGCTTGAACTGACTATTATAAATTCAACAGCGGGAACAGATGTTCAAACAGCGTGTGATTCATACACCTGGATAGATGGGAACACCTACACTACATCGAATAACTCGGCTACTTATACACTTACCAATGCTGTTGGTTGCGATTCTGTGGTCACTCTTGATTTAACTATTTATAATTCCGTAACACATACAGATGTTATATCAGCTTGTGATTCTCATACTTGGATTGATGGTAATACTTACACAACTGATAATAATACGGCTACGGAATTATTGACAACTTCAACTGGTTGTGACTCGCTTGTAACTCTTGATTTAACAATTTATAATCCTGTAAATCATACAGATATAATATCAGCTTGTGATTCTTTCACATGGATTGATGGTGTTACGTACACGACTGATAATAATACGGCAACTGAATTATTGACAACTTCAACTGGTTGTGACTCGCTTGTTGAATTAGACTTAACGATTATTAATTCTACAACAGGCATAGATTCACATGTATCTTGTGATTCTTATACCTGGATTGACGGGAATACTTACACTATTGATAATAACACGGCCACCTTTGTTTTATCGAATGCCGCAGGCTGTGATTCTATAATTACATTGGATTTGACAATTAATAGTGTTAATAGTTCAATATCAATAATAAACGATACAGCTTTAATTGCAAACCAGAGTGGAGTTGGATATCAATGGGTAGATTGTGGAAACAACTTTCAATTAATTATCGGAGAAGAAGATCAGATTTATTCTCCTTATCAATCAGGTTCTTATGCTGTTATTGTTGACAATGGGTCTTGCTCTGATACTTCTGACTGTGCTCAAATTGACTTCGCAAGTATAGATGAGAGTAAAATAAATTCAGAAATCAGTGTTTATCCTAATCCAGCTTTTTCTAATTTGATGATTGATTTAAGGAAACAGTTCAGCGAGGTAAATGTTACATTACTCAGCTCCGTTGGAAAAGTTTTGTGTAAAAAACAATTTCTGAACAGAACCTCTATTAATTTAGACCTTAGTTATCCTCCTGGCACCTATCTTCTTTATTTAGAGTGTGATGGAGAATATTTTTATCGCAAGGTTGTGCTTCGATAGTAAGGTATGTTCATATCATTGTTCGATTACCTGTTGATTATAAGGTTTTATATATGAATTACCGTCTTATAAACGTTGTTCTTAACAAGGAAACAGTAGAAGTATTCATCAATGGTCAACGTTGCCCGGTAGTTGGAAATGTTTGTATGGACATGACCATGGTCGACGTATCAAATGTTGATTGCAAACCTAGAGATGAGGTTGAGATTATTGGAGAAAACATAACGATGGAAGAGTTCTCGAAAAAAATGGATACTATTCCTTATGAAGTGATGACAAGTATTAGTAAGCGAGTAGCCAGGCTCTATCTACGATGATATCATTCTTTACCAATACGAGGTACAGGAAAAAAGGATTTTTTAGTGAATTTACTCCACTTCATCGATTCAAAACGCATACACATTAACACCGCCTCAATTTGTAT
>CAYFTH010000162.1:0-5047 GCA_964346075.1 uncultured Fluviicola sp.
TCGCGTGGGATACAGTTACGATGTTACCGTTTCGCGATTAAATAATGGCGTTTCTTCCGGATCACATGAAATTTCACTCGGTCTTGATTTGAATTGTACGAAAAAACAACCGAGCTTTAGAACGGTATCATGTCCGTCTTTTTAATAGTAGTAACCAGCTTTAGGTTTACATAGCGATTACTATTGTTTTGTTGGAAAGGAGATCATTCATTTGGTCTCCTTTTTTTAGGTGAATAGAAAGGCGAAGTGATCTTAAACGCTGAATTGTCAAAACTCAGTTCAATGAAAAAAAAGGAGACTTAGTGTTTTGTCAACAATAATCTTTAAATTTGAATGGCGTGGAAAATATTAAGAATTCAAAGAAGAGTGATCCAAAGTCTTTTATGGAGATATCCAAAAAGAAACCGGCTTTTCCTATCAATCAAGGATTGCGTAAGTATTTGCGCAAATATAAGCGGGAAGATTCTATCAACCTCACCTATGATGACATGACGAGATGGAATGATGGTACTCCTGTATATGATTCAAAAGGTAGAAACACACTGTGGAAAAGTGTGATCTACGATCGGGCTATTCAAGACGAGATACTCCTCGGACTACGAGAGATTTATGCCCAATTAAAGACCGACGGCGATACAGATATTATAAGTCACTTAAAAGTGGGGCAAATTGATTACTGTTTATTCGGTAACTCCCATCCCTTCCGCGTTAAGATTGTGAATAAAATTAACGATCATCACGATTATTTTTATATCAAAAAAGCGGATGCTTCTCGCGTTTATGGCTTAGAGTTGGAGCATATTCTTTCACCCAACCGAATCGAATACATGGTAGATGGGAATACCTTGGTTGAGGCACATATAGCGGGTATTCCTGGAGATCAATTCATGGAATACAATATGGAATTCCCCAGTTTCTACCCAACAGGAATGGCCAAAGAATTTGTCAAGTTTAATGAACGCTGTTTTGTCATGCTACTGGGTGATATGCGTTCCTATAATTATGTAGTGGATGTAACGCCCGATTTTGATAAGGAACAATATCGGGTGAGACCCATTGATTTTGATCAAACGGCCTACGAAGGAAGAAAGAATCATTATTTGCCGCAGTATTATAAAGAGAATAATAAGATTATTGATTTTTGTATAGAATTACTGACTCCTGAAACAGTGGAGCAATACCGTTATGAGGAGCGCACCTTGATGAAGCGGCGGTACAAGTTGGCAATGCCTCGATTGAATCGTTTACTTGATTCGATGTTGTATCAGGAGATTTCTACACCGGAAAAAATTGCCTCATTGGCAGAGGATCTCAATAAGTACCATGGCACGCAGCGTTTTTCTAAGTACAGACACATGGGTAGAATCCTCAAGTCGCATTTATCCCTGATGCTCGGAAAACCGAAACCTAAAAAATTACCAGGTAAGGTAAACTTTAAAGATAAATGATTAGTCTTCTAATGCGGATGCTAATCCTGATTCGTTTTTCAAGTCAATGATATGGTAATTGTGCGCATGGAGGGAATCAATCGTTTTTTGAGCTGTTCCGAAATCGTAGAATACGGCGTCGGTATAAAACATGCCCTGAATGGGGTAGGGATAATTTAAAATAACGGTTTTTTTATTCAACGTGGGATGGTTACTGTAATTTTTTAAATCTTCAATGGCTGGAAGGGTTTGAGCAAAAGAAGGCTCGAGAGGTTTGAGTCGTTCGATGGTGAATCGTAAGGGAAGTAGAAAAAGTGCAGCGGTGACGAAGACAGCAAGGTAGTACTTGACCTGACCAACTTCACTTTTCGATTTCAGCAATTGAACTAAACGAAGAATGGCTACTCCTGTCATGATAAAAAGTGGAGGAGCACCAATGATCATGTAAGCTGGCATTTTCGTTTGTGCCAGGGTAAAAAAGATGAACGGCATAATGAACCAGCACAATAAAAAACAATGACGCAGGGGCCACTTTTTGCGATAGGCATCATACGCGAACCACAGAATCACGCCCCAGATTAATTCGCTATAATGCGTCGATATACGAATAAAGAAATAATACCATGGTTTTTGATGACCTTCAAGCTGCATAAACAAATGTTTAAAATTGTAAGTTGATTCCCAATCCGCTTCAATGGGAAATTTGTTGTGAATGTAAAATTGCCAGGGTCCAAATACGATCACCGCAATACCGAACATGAGCAACAAGCGCCCAATATTATTTAAAAACGAGTGCTCTTTGCGATGGTGAAGAACAATAAATAGCAGTGGAAGCACCAAAAGTGCAGGAAGCCATTTTGTAAGGACAGCAAAACCTAACGTGATGCCCGCTAAAATCCAGTACGTGAGTTTTTGGTCACGTATGGACTTCAATCCCAGGTGTAGCGTGAGTAGAATAAAAAACAAAAAATGAATATCTATGTGGTCTGTTGCTGTTCTTCCACTCGCCAATTCCAGTAAAAAACCGTTAATGGAAAGAAAGAAAGCAGCTAACAGTGCAACCTTTCTCGAGAAAAAATGGTAGGAAATACGATATATTAAAAGTACTGAAAGTAAAGAAAGAATGAGGGAGGGCATACGAACGGCAATTTCATTGATACCAAAACAAGATAAACTCGCAGCTATTGACCATAGGGATAGAGGTTGTTTGTGCAACCAGATATGATTGCAAGTCCAGTTGGTAGGATCAAATGGAAGAACAGGAGAAGCGTAAAGCATTGGTTTTAATGGAGCGCCCATAAGGTTTTTAGCTACTAGAGCATGAAACCGTTCATCCCAGGTGTGCAAAAAACCATCGCCAATCATGAATAGCCGCAGGAACAGTCCACCGAGCAATATCAACGCCAACGCTAATTTGTACTTGCCCCGTTGAATAGAACGCAACGAAAATACCAGAGAAATCAGCGCAACGGCCAGTATGATCCAATCCATGCCCAATCGTTTGTGTGCATAAATGTAATGAAAACATTGAAATCGTTGTAGTGTCCAGAATTACATGAGATAGAAAATACCAATAAAGATCAGCGCGGCTGAAGCCTTATTGCTTAATTCTTACGCAGGTAGATACCTGAGTTGTTGCAATAGTACAATTGAAAGCTTAACTTTACATCTTTTCAAAAGCAGAAGATGGTTTACAGGGGGCATTTGTGGGATAAAGTAAAGGTTTTTGCAGGAATGAGTGCTGTGCTTAAGTTCTCCATGCTGTTCACTTTATTTGTTGCACCGCTTACCTTTTTTAACACTACTCTCGCTCAGCATCAAAAGTACAAATTAGATCATCAAATTGAAGGTAGCGCCTTCTTTTCGCGCAATCAACAGACGGGAGAAAAGGATGGTACATTCTATTTTGTCGCTTTTACTGAAGATTCAGTGAATACTGATTATTACCTCAAATACAAGCTGAACGGAAACTATCACAACGATCTGAAATCGGGGGATTGGTCCTACAATTTCAAGCGCCTCACACCGCAAGGAGGATTGAGCATTGAATCACTGAGTTTTAATGAATCGGCAGGTGGAGAGCGTTTTAAAATTCAAGGAGGGTTTGACGGCGATGAACCAGAAGGACATTGGGAAGCCATGGAGAACGCTGTCGACTTTTCTGAAATTAAGGATACTGCTTTTTATTGTACATTTAATTTTAAAGGTGGACGCCTTCAACGCGACTTTTTTGCATCAGCAAACAATACATCCGTGCACGGTCAACTGGATCAATCAGGATTTTTACATGGAGAGGTCACTTTTGATATACAAACGAACGGGAAGAAAATAGTCGATAGCCGCACGTATGATCACGGTCGACTCACGGCTTCGCAGCTCAAAATTGAGGGAGAAGTCATAGAACGTTCTTTTTTAGGTCTAAATTTCCCAAGTGATACCACTACTCAATTTGTTGAACTGAGTTGGGGAGAGGAGTACTTAAAAGTGATGCAATTGAGTCATTTTGTACCATCCAAGCATCTAGAAGAACGCGGTTTGGATGCTTCGCAGTTCCAGATAAAAGGCGATACGCTTTTATTGAATGCACTGCAAGCGTTAACCCATCATAATGGAGTGGCTGTTTGGCCAGGTCAGCCTTCTTTTAGTTACCCAAAGATCAAGGTGGTTGCCCAAAAGTATAGTCCAGAGAAACAAAAACGCATAAAGCGACTTGTTCAACATTTTGATTCGATTAATAAAAGTGTACATCAAGTATTGCAGGACGACCAACTGGAAATCGCAGCCAATGCGGATAGAAGAATTGCTGTTTTTCAGGCGATCTATGAATTGTTTCAACGTGAAGTTATTCCGGGGTATCGTTCAGTGGTCGACTTATTGAAGAATCCAGCCCTTCGATATCTGGATGAACAAGTATTGCTCGATCAGTTGAAAGAACGAAAACAATTGCCTGATTCGCTCGTCGTTGAACAATTAGATACAGTGGTGTATTTTCCCTTCGATCATGAATCATCTGATGAAAAAGATGAAATCATTGCAATTGATGAGCAACTCGGTAAAATCATTACTTATCTCGAAAGGTTGGATGAACAAATACGCCCTGTTCTAGATCGCGAAAAACAGCGATTGAGTCTGACAGAAGATGAATCAGCAATGGTTGATCTACGCGATTCCATTCATGCCTTATACAACCACCCTTCCAAAAATAGTTTTCAAAAAAGGATGTCGATCCCGGTAATCAACGTAACACAGCGCCGCTTCAAAGCTTATGCTCAACTACCGCTCAACGAGAAAATTAATCGTTTGTCGGAGATTAATGCGTGTTATCGAAACCTTATTGACTTGCACTCCCTTCTTGAAGCATTGCCTGACCGGCGTAAAACGATCGAAGATTTGTATACCCGAACAGTCTGGAATCCTTTTACTTATACGGATATGGAAGAGACTGTTAAAGAACGACTGTACAGTGCTTATGATGAAATTTTATTTCCCTATTTAATGGATCGTATCGAAGAACAACTCAGCTGCAATAACGTTGATGCAATTTTGGTGGACCTTCCTGCGTTGTTCGAAAGAATGAAATCGTTGCGTGAACAAGATACACAGACCATCGAAAAAGAATT
>CAYFTH010000163.1:0-5045 GCA_964346075.1 uncultured Fluviicola sp.
TTTGACCTTTAAACGATGTTATTTTATGTGGTTAGGCGAACTCGCACCACAAGCGTCAAATGGGGGCTGGAGCGATAGCGGAAGCCCCCATTTGTCCGCTGGACTGCCGGGTTATTTTTCATTTTTAAATTTTATGGACATTGATTAAGCCTTTGCCCGTAATTTTCAGCATATCGTATTTTGGAGCTGAACCTGAACGATGTTGCTCATGTACTTCTATATACGCTTTTTCCTTTAAGATTTCAAAACATTGGTTAATCAAGATAAGTGGTGAATTATGTGTATTTGTTTCCTTCAACATTGTTTCAGTTGGTATCCAGTTATCAAATTCGGCAGCGTATTGTAAAAAGAGAATTTGTAACTCTTGTAACGTCTTATTTGTATTAGAGTTTTTTTCTTTTGATTCTTGAATTTTGTCTGAATAGCTACTTTTGTAAAAATTAACGTCAACACTATGATTACGCCTGTCAATTTTAAAACCGGTAATACATCTTCTGTTTTCATCCATTTTCAATTGAAATACATCTTCAAACCAACGTTTAGCGTTTCCTCTCTTTATAAACTTTGAATCAGTTCCAATTAATGTGATGTTATTATCACCATCTAAGATAACCTCGACTTTTTGTTCAACTACTGACAACACGCCCTTCTTATGATATTTTATTATCATGTAGGATTGATTTGCTATCTCATTACCAATCATTAATTCTGCTTCACGCTTCTTCTCTCGCCAGAACCATTTGCCTTCCCATTTGCCTACAAGCCATTGAGGAATCATTGTTTTATGAATGTCTGGATTAATAACCTTTAAGACTTTTTTTATGCCATTGCTCCATGTTGGAAAAAAATCAATATATTGAATTGCTTTCAATTTTTCAAAGTGAATATCACAATTTTCAATTCTTATCGGCAGTAAATAAATATTACTTTCTGGACATTCGTCTAAAACATCAAAAGCTTCTCGCAATTCTTTTTGAACAAATCCTTTTTTTGTCGTTGAGTTTTTTGATAACAAAATTATGAAATAATCAGAATCTCTGATAGCTTTTTTTATTGCTATATTCCATATTTCGCCAGGCAATAGAGATTCTTTATCAAACCAGGGCTCAATATTAGGAATAGCTCTGAGGTGAAGGTATAGCTTTTCTGCAAATTCTAAATTTTCACTTGCATAACTGATAAATATCTTTTTCATAACGATGTTCTCTTAGGCAACGAAAAATAACCACGAAGTAGCCGGCCTGAAAAAGCGGAGTGAAACGAAGCTTTTTCAGGTCCGGTTCACTGATTTGTTAAACGTCCGTTTGTTTTTGACTTGGAACGATTCAACTATTCGATTCATATATACCACTTTCGACTAAATACGGAAATACAATCTACTACGACAAATAATGGGTCATTTTTTCTGTTCACATTTTTCGTCGTAATTTGATATTTTTGAATGTTTCAGCCAGCCAATCCATTTTTTTCTTTAAACGAATAACGTCAATCCATACTTCTCCCATACAATCACCACCATATCTAAAAGTAGTCCCTCCAGGATCAAAGTCATTAAATACTAAAATCACATCTTCGAACCAAATAGGTAAATCAGTTTTGAATTCAGCTTTTAATAACTCTTTAAACTTAGAAAGCAAAGATGATAAATCGTGACTTTTTTTCCTTATAGGGGCAATGGCCTTTAAATAAAGTTCTGTTGCATGTCGATAGTTAAAAATTATAGGACAAATAAGTTCCGACACATCATCATTCGACAAAGCAGTGTTTACAAGATAATCTCCGGCAGTTTTGTATGATAAAGCTACATCAAAAGTGTTACCAAGTGAAACCATTCCGCCAATAACAGCTCCATGTCGCCAGTCTTCATTTATATCATCTGGGGGATCAATGAAAATAGGTGTGATTTGTGTTATAAAAGTGTTGTAAATATCCTCATAGTGATTTTCACTATTCAATCCCCATTGAATGTTTTCCATATCAGGGTCATCCTCCCAATGCATAAAAACATAAGCAAGGACTCGCAAATCTTCTTCACAAAATTGACGTGGGATACCCTTTCCAGGATTTGCTGCTGGTTTCAGGTATTCATGAAAAATATATGCCCATTTCTTCACAACATTGCGATCAACTTCAAAAACATGCGCAACCTGGGAAACACTGTAATTCATCTCATAATTTGGCTCTCTCATTAAAATCTACCTGCATGAAACTCTGAATTTGCAGATAGTAAATGTATTCGAGATTGCCAAGTCATTTGAAATCTTTTCTTCATGCTGTATTTACCTGAGACGTTTAACGCTCCGCATAACCGGCTGGTAAAAGCTGCATAGCGAAGCGGCGCAGCTTTTACCAGTCCGAGTTGATGCGGTTGTTGTGCTATTTTTTTATTTCATGCCATGCAATGTCGTATTGCTTGCAAAATACTCTGACATCTTGGGGCACTTCCCAGGCAACTAATATCGCCTTGACTTCTTCTGATTGTAGAGGGATAGCTCGTTCAGCGCACCTCAAAGCCCTGTATTTAATTGCCTGATGGCATCCTGGCAGTGGAATTGTAGTTTCAATCTCAACGACTGCATCGTTACCATCATCAAGCCTGAAAAGAATATCCACGGTGTCCCCTGAAAGAAATACATACTCCAATTCATGGTTTTTAACTTTTTTTAAACCAATTGATTCAGGATTCTTGGCAATCCATTCTTTTAATCTTTTGTGATTTTCTCCCTCTCCACCTGCACCGTATTTCCTTTTTATTGCAATTCTTTTTTCTCTTGAAATTGTGCTTTTTCTTTGACCTGGTTTAGATAATTGAACATTTTCAAACATATCCAAAAGATTTTTCAGTATTTCTTTGTGCTGAGAACTTTGAACTGTTACCTGCAAATCACTCAAAATTCTTTTTACTTGCCCATCATTAAGATATCGAAGCAATCCTGTTCCCCAAAGGGGTTTATCAGAATTAATTGAATAATAACCCCAAAAATATAATTGTTTTGCCTCTTCAAGCGGCAACCTTATTCTATTTGTTTCATCGGCGAAAAATTTTGTTTCTTCATTTTCTAAATCTGTTACCTCTGCGATACGATAAAGGCCAATTATTTTCCTATCTTTTTCTTTGTCGCCAGGAAACCTTGTCGTTAATATGCAAACACCCCCTTCATCGAGGTGTGCTTTTTTAGGTTGACCTCGCCTTTCGCCTGTATGATAAGTCCCGGCCCCAAACCACCAATCTTTAAACAATGTACTCTCTAAGCATGGATATTCAGGACGCTCACCACGAAAACCATTTTCAAAGTATTGCCTGCATAAACATTCAGGTTGACTGCACCATATATGGCTTTTGGTATTCTCTTTAATGATTTCTTCAGAACATGTACCATAGAAACCAACGAAATCTCCTTCTCCTCCGTTGTTGTATGTACATTTCACAGCCACATGTTTATTCATATATCAATCCTTTCTCAATTCAGCACAACGCTAAAATAACCGGCAGTTAAATGCAGAGTGGAGCGTAGCGTAACACCGCATTTAACTGTCCGGTTCATTGATTGGTTGGGTTTCTTGCCTTGGAATTAACTGCAATGGCATTCTATTCTCAAAGTCCTTACGTATAATTCCAACAAGTTGCCCAAGTCGCTTGGCATCTATCTCAATATTATCACAATATTTACCAATGACTGAATCACGAAAGATGGAAGATATTTCATCACCATTGAATCCTGCAGTTGAGTTGGCAAGAACGTTAAGCACTTCGATAGATAGGTCTAATCGAAATGTTTTTGCATTGATTTTAGCGAGTTCCAGTCTCGCTGCATAATCGGGCAATACCATTGCTATCCGTTTAAGTCTACTAGGTAGAAAAAATACTTCATGAATCAAATTCACTCTATTGGTTTTACCAATGACAAACTTCGGTTGTTTCTCTGATAAACCATCTAATTCCCGGAGAACTTGTGCTGTCAAGGTATGTCCATCGTTAGGATATCCCCCATTGGGTTCACTGATCAGGTTGAATTCTTCAATGAGTAGTACGCAAACTTCATTATGCTTAAATTCAGAAAACACGTATTTGATTCTCTCAATTGCTTTACCAAAATCCAAATCTATCATTTCTGTTGCACTCACACTCATTATACTGGAATTTAGCTTGTTAGCGAAAGCTTCTGCCATGAGTGTTTTTCCTGTACTTGGAGGACCGTAAAGTATATATCCGCAGGGAAGCAATTTTTGGCGCTGCATTTTATTAGGAAAAGGATACGTTCCGGTCAGAATATCTGCGGCATTTGTAAGCTCATCCTTTGCCTGTTCGTGTCCTCCAATATCATCAAAGGTGGTTTCAGGAGTGCTGATTCGAACAGCGATTTGATCGGAATTTCGTAATTTTTCTATCGAAGTATTGTATTGATTATCACCATATGTTGATAGATTCTTTTTAGCCGAAGAAAAATAAGTGATTGCTTCATCCAATGAGGAAATGTAGTGCAAACTTTGCAAAAAACTTGGTGGTTCAATTGAAGGATGTGTTAATAGTGGTAGTACTTTCTTGTTACGCCCAATAGCGATACCGATTTCAAACGGCACCCATTGAGACTGTAAACTTGCTGGTGAAATCACCACCACAAGATGTGTGCAAGCGGCGAGTTCTTCTTCTATCCGATTGACAACAGCGTCCCCCCACTTGACATCTTTTTTATCAAAGAAGCAGTCCATTCCTGCCTTTTCCAGCATATGGACTAACTCCCTGGCAAAATTCTCATCAATTGTTGAATAACTAATAAAAACTTTCATTGGTTTACCGTTAGTCACCTCTCAATTATTAACCACCCAACAGTAGTATTATACAGAATCAGGGGATATCAGATATACCAGATTCTGTAATATCCGATATACCACACCTGCTTTGTACCGCGACCCACAATCACCGGCCAAATGTAAATTAAACTTTACATTCAAACACATATCGCCGTCGATAAAATGCTTGGTCCGAGACCGGGTTGGCCGGAATCGAAGCCTCATCCGTTTGCAAAGGGGCTTTTTCTGTATAT
>CAYFTH010000164.1:0-4970 GCA_964346075.1 uncultured Fluviicola sp.
GTAATCAGTGATCAGTAATCAGTGATCAGTAATCAGTGATCAGTAATCAGTGATCGGTAATCGGTAATCAGTGATCAGTGATCAGTTTTCAGTAATTAGTGATCAGTTTTCAGTAATTAGTGATCAGTTGTCAGTAATTAGTGATCAGTTGTCAGTTATCAGTAATCAGTTGTCAGTGATGAGTTGGTGGGGTGAGGGGAATGTGGTTAATTGATTGGGAGTGTTTGTCGTGAATTGAAATTGATGATTAGTTCTTGGGTTTTGCTGTAGATTGTACAGTCTCAATGACATTTAGAATGAATAAGAAAAAAAGAGACCGTTTAAACGATCTCTTTTTTTCTCAATTACAAACTATAAATTTACTTCTTTACAAATGACGACTGAGCTTTTTGCTGATCATCATTGAGAATAATGGTGTAAGTTCCAACATTCAGTGTTTCCACGTCAATTTTTGATCCTTTTAATTCACCGCTTTTTACAATTGCACCAGCGGAATTTAGAATCGTATATTTACCAGCATTGAAACCACGCACTTGAATATATTTCTCAGCGGGGTTCGGGAAGAGTTGTACTTCGGCTATTTTTTCATCTTTAACAGAAGCTTCTGCAGGATCTAACACGTAATCGATAGCGTGAACCACTCCATTATCCACATCGACATCAGCAGTGACCACTTCAGCGTCATTAATCATTACACCGTTGGAGAGATCAACTAAAACATCTGCTCCGTTAATTGTAGTTACTGTTCCATTAGTAAGATCTGTTGACAATACTTCCGAATCCAGAGCGTGGTAGAGCAAAATATCCTGCAGCGCTGGGCTAGTTAGTAAATCTGCAGCTGTAATCCCTTCATCAGAAAGATAAGTCGTAAATGCATTATCCGTAGGAGCAAAAATGGTAAACTCTTCAAATGGATCTGTCAATGCAGGATATAACTCTGCCTCAATGAGTGCAGTATCCAAAATAGTAAAACCATTGTCGATTGCAGCATCCACAACTGTTTCATCTGTGAATATGGCTTGGTTCAAAACATGAACAACGCCATTATCTGCAGAAATATCAGCTGTTGTAACTTGAGCTTGGTTTGCATAAACATCTCCACCACCTGTAACTGTCACTTTTATCGTATTTGCGCTATTCAGAGGAGTGGCTACCATACCATTGGAAAGATCACCAGAATTAACTTCAGCTCCCAGTACGTGATAGAGTAGTATGTCAGCCAAATCTGCACTTTGCAAGAGATCTGTTGCTGAAATTCCCAAATCATTTAAAGATTCAGTAAATGCTG
Organism: uncultured Fluviicola sp.; assembly: GCA_964346075.1. Taxonomy (GTDB): domain Bacteria; phylum Bacteroidota; class Bacteroidia; order Flavobacteriales_D; family Crocinitomicaceae; genus Brumimicrobium. The sequence goes on from CAYFTH010000164.1 coordinate 1,289, forward strand.
CATCATCTGGTGCAAAAACAGTCATTGTATCCAATGGATTAGTGAGATCAGGTAAAAGACGAGCTTCTGTCACAGCCGATACCAAAGTTGTGTGATCTGGACTATCAATAGCAACATCTGCTACGGTTTCGTTCGGCAGTAATAAGCCATCAATGCTGTGAACCCGACCGTTATCTGCTGTCAAATCAGGATCGTTAACCTGTGCTTGATTCACAAAAACCAAAGATCCATCGACCGTTAATTTCAGTGTATTTGCATTATTTTCTGGGGTTTCAATATCACCATTTACTATCGCCGAGGAAGCTACATCAGCTCCCAGGAGGTGATATTCTATGATATCACTCAAATTAGCATTATTCAATAAATCCATCGCTGATTGATTCGTTTCATTCAGGAAATTATTGATTGCTGCATCATCTGGAGCGAAAACGGTAAATGTATTATTTTGATCATCAAGTACTACATCTAAATTTTCCTGATCAATAGCTTGTGTTATTAACGTATGATTTGGACTCGTTGAAATCACATCATAGACTGAGGTTTGAGCCCACGAAACTGCAGCCATCAGGATCATTGAAGCTGCAGTTAACGAATTTCTAAAGTTTTTAAATAAATTTGTTTTCATAATTGTTTCTTTTTTAGATTTAACTTCATAACGTTTGATCAACCCAATAGTTCAAGAGAATAGCTACAACAGATATTTTTGTTATAAATGTGACACTTAACAACTTAGTTCTTGTAGAATGATTCTTTATTTAGGCAACTTTCTTTGATCGCTGATTGGTCAGTTTTACTGATCTGCGATCATTCTTTCACGTTTGCGAATAGGATAAGCGGGTCTTTTATGAAAAAAGTGTACAGAAAAACTATCCTTCCTGTTATTTGTAATAATCACGCAGCAATATCTTTCGAAAAATGATTGTTATGAAGATCGCATACGTCAGGCTGAGCACCAGCAATCCAAGCAAGGAGAAAACGAGTAGGCTCTTAGCTGATAGGGCGCTTTCGGTGTCTTTTTTAATGGAGCGGTAGATTTCATCTTTTTGCAGCACTTTGAAATCCTGGTTTTGAATTTTAAGTGAGTCAACGTAAGTTTCACGTTCCATTTCGTTGTAGATCAGATCCATGCGCTCATCAATTCTATTATTTACAAATTCGGGATTGATATCACTGTAAAAAAAGAACATAAACACAGAAACAATCAGTGTGTACGGAGCGCCGGCAATCATTCCCTGCTTAATATCTGATAGTGCAGTGCCTTGACCAAATCCTTCTTTTTTCTTTTCCAAAAATAACCCTACCGCAATAGCACTAAGTAAGAGCAAGTTGTTTAATAATCCAGGAACGAAAATATCTCCCTGAAAAATATCGAAAGCGAAAAATAACAGCTTTAAAATTATCCATGTAGCGGCAAATAATAAAGCTGCTTTCAGTGCTGGTCGCATAATTTATCCATTCATGGAGACTAAGAACTCCTCGTTTGACATTGTTTTCTCCATGTGTGATTTCATGAATTCCATTGTTTCGATGGGGTTCATGTCTGCAATGTGCTTGCGCAAAAGCCAAACACGCTGAAGTACATCTTTGTCCATGAGTAAGTCTTCTCGTCGTGTTCCTGACGATAATATATCAATTGCGGGGTAAATTCTTCTGTTGGCAATTTTACGATCCAACTGTAATTCCATGTTCCCTGTACCTTTGAACTCTTCGAAAATCACTTCGTCCATTTTTGAACCGGTATCAGTTAGCGCCGTCGCGAGGATGGAAAGCGAGCCTCCATTCTCAATTTTACGCGCCGCGCCAAAGAAACGTTTAGGGCGTTGTAGTGCGTTGGCATCAACCCCACCAGATAGTACTTTACCAGAAGCTGGAGAGACCGTATTGTATGCTCGTGCCAAGCGCGTAATTGAATCCAGTAAAATGCAAACATCGTGGCCACATTCAACCATCCGCTTTGCCTTTTCGAGAACCATATTGGCTACTTTTACGTGGCGCTCTGCAGGCTCATCAAAGGTCGAAGCAATAACTTCAGCATTGACACTTCTTGCCATATCTGTCACCTCTTCAGGACGTTCATCAATCAGAAGGATGATCAAATAAGTTTCAGGGTGATTGGAAGCAATCGAATTCGCTACATCTTTAAGTAAGACCGTTTTCCCCGTTTTAGGTTGAGCCACAATCATTCCACGCTGACCTTTTCCGATCGGAGCGAAGAGGTCCATTATTCGGGTAGACATGCTTTCCTGACGATGTCCTGTAATTTTGAATTTCTCATCTGGAAATAAAGGCGTCAAATATTGAAATGGTACACGATCTCTTATAAAAGAAGGTTCACGACCATTGATAGAATCCACTCTTACCAGCGGGAAATACTTTTCACCTTCTCTTGGGGGGCGAATCGTCCCGTAAACGGTATCTCCTGTTTTGAGTCCAAACAATTTAATTTGACTGTGCGAAACATAGATATCGTCAGGGGATGGTAAGTAGTTGTAATCAGATGATCGTAAAAAGCCAAATCCATCCTGCATGAGGTCAAGAACACCTTCAGCAGCAACAATACCTGATAAGTCGTATTTCTTAACCTCTTCAATTTTTTCCCGCGAGGTATAATTAGGGTCATTTGGATCTACGTTGCCGTTATTTCCGTTGTTTTTACCCTTGTTATGTCGTTTGCGATCATTACCATGATGCTGACCTCCCTTGGATTGCTTTTTATCGCGGGGATCAAATTTCGGTGAACGCGATTGCGACTTGTTATTCTGATTTTTATCGTTTTTATGATCTTTCGTGTGCGAACTTTCTGTTTTTTGCTGTTTTGTTTCTTCGCCACTGAATAAGTTGGTGCCTTTATTATCCGTTTTTTTTGCTCGTGGGCGTTTTACTGCTTTTTGCGAATCATCGCTTTTCTTTTCGCTCTTTTCCTCGGACGTCTTACTCTTTTTCCCGGAGCGTTCTGGTTGATCCTCCTTTTTAGAAGTTGTTTCTTGATTGGTTTTATCACCATTCACAATGAGATCTATCAATTCGGCTTTGCGGTATTTTTCAACACGCTTAATACCGATTGTTTTCGCAATTACTCGTAGTTCAGGAAGTTTTTTTCCTGCTAAATCTTCTTTGTTCATTTAACTGAAATAATAGATAAGAAATAATTAATTATAATTCGATTGTTCAAATATCTTGAGAAAGACGCATGAAAAAATGCGACGCTGCAATAATAAGAATATTATATCAATGAAAGAAGGTTTTGGAAATAATTTTTTATGCTTATCCGCTTGTTTACCCCAAAAAACGCATTCCCCACAATAAATTTCCACTTTATGATGGCTGCATCTTTTTTCCTTTTTGGTGGTTACTCCCATCTTGCTGAATGCACCGTTTTGCGACTTCTTGGCCTCTTCACTTCGATCTGACTCAGTGCATCGCATTGCGCGCTTAGCGGTTGAGCCTGTAGCTATTCTATTTTACACTACTGCCTTTCATTTTTTATTCACGCTAAGTTATTATTTATAGGTGTTCATGAGCTCGGTTAACACCTCGGTTCTTGAAAAAAAACGAAACAAAAATTCAAGGCTGTCAAAGCAAAACGATTTCCCTCTTCATCAATGATAAGTGCGGCCGGATGATCTCGGATCAACGTAATTTTTATGGGGAGAACACATTTAGTTAAAAAAATATTTCTTCT
>CAYFTH010000165.1:0-4952 GCA_964346075.1 uncultured Fluviicola sp.
TGGTATAATATATGAGCGATAAATTATCCTAAAAACATTGCCAAAACTTTAGGGAATAACCTTATTTTTGAGGCAAATAATAGACCCAAACATGATAGGAGGACTTTTAAAAAAATTACTTGGTGACAAGTCAGATAAAGACCAAAAGCGTTATCAACCCATAATTGATGAAGTCAATGAAATTTATGCGTCGCTTTCGTCACTTTCAGACGATGAATTGCGGGGAAGAACTGCTACTTTTCAAACACAAATAAACGAACGCACAAAAGATCTCGAATCAGAAATTGATGCGTTGAATGATCAGGCGAATGATCCCGAGACTCCTGTATTGGATAAAGAATCACTTTTCGAACGCATTGACAAACTCACTGACGATGTTGATGATGAAATCGAAGAGGTTCTTGAGGAGATTTTACCTGAAGCTTTTGCTACCGTGAAAGAAACGGCTCGCCGTTGGGCTGAAAATGGAGAATTAGTCGTTACGGCTACAGATTTCGATCGCGAACTGGCCAAAAAACAAGATGGTGTAGTTATCAAAGGAGATAAGGCTATTTGGAAAAATGAGTGGTCCGCTGCCGGGACGAAGATGGAATGGGTCATGATTCATTACGATGTTCAAATCATGGGTGGAGCAGTTTTACACCGTGGAAACATCGCAGAAATGCAAACGGGTGAAGGTAAAACGTTAGTTGCTACATTACCCGTTTACCTTAACGCTATCACAGGAAAAGGTGTGCATCTGGTGACGGTTAACGATTATTTGGCGCGAAGAGATAGTGAATGGATGGGTCCGCTCTATCAATTTCATGGCTTATCTGTTGATTGTATTGATAAGCACAAGCCAAATTCCGATGCACGAAAATCAGCTTATAAAGCGGATATCACCTTCGGTACAAATAACGAATTTGGATTTGATTATTTAAGAGATAACATGTCCAGTGATATCGATGGTCTGGTTCAAAAAAAGCATCATTACTCTATCATTGACGAGGTGGATTCCGTCCTTATTGACGACGCTCGTACACCATTAATTATTTCAGGTCCTACCCCAAAAGGAGATCAACAAGAATATGTAGATCTAAAACCCATGGTCGAAAAAGTGGTGAATGCACAGCGAACACTCGTCAACAAGATTCTAGCGGAAGCTAAAAAGGATCTCGCTGTTATCAATGATCCGCTCGATGATAAAAAAGAACAAAAACGACGTCTTGAAGAAGGAGGCAAAAAACTGCTTCGTACTTTTCGTGGTCTCCCTAAAAATAAAGCATTAATCAAATTTTTATCTGAACCGGGTGTAAAAGCACATCTGCAAAAGACCGAAAATTTCTACATGGCAGAGCAAAATAAGCACATGCCTATCATTGATAAAGAGCTTTATTTTGTCATCGATGAAAAGAATAATACAATAGACTTAACAGATCAGGGGATTGACATGTTGTCTGGAAAGAATGATCCGAATTTCTATATTCTTCCTGATATTGGAACGGAATTAGCCCAATTGGAAGAAGAAGGGTTGGATGCCGAAGCCTTGGCAGAGAAAAAAAATGCCCTCATCCGTGATTATTCGATTAAATCAGAACGTATTCACAGTATCAATCAATTGTTGAAAGCCTACACATTGTTCGAAAAGGAAGTTGAATATGTCATCGCTGACAGCAAAGTTAAGATTGTTGATGAATCCACCGGACGTATTATGGAAGGTCGACGCTATTCTGACGGACTCCATCAAGCAATTGAAGCTAAAGAAAACGTTAAAGTGGAAGCTGCAACGCAAACGTATGCGAGTATTTCGCTTCAGAATTATTTCCGCATGTATCATAAACTTTCAGGAATGACTGGTACTGCGGAAACAGAAGCGAAAGAATTTTGGGATATCTACGAATTAGATGTTGTCGTGATTCCCACCAATAAGCCTATATCGAGAAAAGATATGGACGATATGGTCTATAAAACAGCACGTGAAAAATACAATGCTGTTATTGACGAAATTGAAAGCCTTGTAGGTGAAGGTCGACCCGTTCTCGTGGGTACCACCACTGTTGAAATTTCAGAGCTTCTCAGTAGAATGTTGAAGATGAAAGGCATTAAACACAATGTACTCAACGCCAAACAACACCAAAAAGAATCTGAAATCGTTGCTGAAGCAGGTGCAAAAAGTGCTGTAACGATAGCAACGAACATGGCGGGCCGTGGTACTGACATCAAATTACAAGAAGGAGTAAAAGAGGTCGGTGGTTTGGCTATTGTGGGTACAGAGCGACATGATTCACGTCGTGTTGACCGCCAGTTGAGAGGTCGTGCAGGACGACAAGGTGACCCGGGGTCTACCCAGTTCTTTGTCTCATTGGAAGACGACTTAATGCGTAAGTTTGGTTCGGAACGTATTGCAAAATTGATGGACCGAATGGGCCTAAAAGAAGGGGAAGTGATTCAACACAGAATGATTTCAAAATCCATAGAAAGGGCACAGAAGAAGGTAGAAGAAAACAACTTTGGAAATCGTAAGCATCTCTTGGAATACGATGATGTAATGAATGCTCAACGAAAAGCTATCTACCGTAAAAGAAAAAATGCGCTATACGGTGATCGACTCGATTTAGATATCGCTAACATGTTTTACGATACAATTGAAGCTATTGCCAGTAAGTACAGCGGCAAAGATGATTTCGAAGATTTTGAACTGGAGTTGTTGCGCGTTGTAGGTATACAATCACCAATAAATAAAGAGCAATTCTCAAAATTATCTCCACACGATTTAATTGAAAATGTATATAACGCAGCACTTGATCGCTACGAAGAGAAGAACGAAAAACTCGCTGATCTCGTGTATCAAAACGTAAAACAGCATTACGAACAACCAGAGAATCGTTCCAGACACATTCGAGTACCTTTAACCGATGGTAATAAAGCCATTGAGGTATCTACAACGATACAAGAGGGATATGATTCAAAAGGGTATTCAATTATCCGGGCATTCGAAAAAGCTATTGTTCTGGGACTTATAGATAATGAATGGAAAGAGCATCTAAGAGAAATGGATGACCTTAAGCAATCTGTTCAACAAGCGCGACACGAACAAAAAGATCCGCTATTGGTTTACAAACTGGAGTCTTTTAATCTCTTTCGGGATATGCTCGATCGTCTTAATCAAGACACGGTTGAATTCCTTGTTAAAGGAGCTATTCCGATACAAGATGACGCAGCCTCCGTTGGTAATAAAGCCGCGCAACAAAACGATAATTATGCACAAGCTCAAGTGGCGCAGTCAACATCTGGGAACACTCCTCAATTTGAAGGAAGCGAAGGTTATGATCAAGCAATGGCGCAATCACAGGAACAGAGTCAACCTAAGCAACAACCCGTTGTGGCCGACAAGAAAATTAACAGAAACGATCCGTGCCCTTGTGGAAGTGGTAAAAAGTACAAGCACTGTCACGGTCGGAAATAAATCGATCCGTGCATGAAGGTAGGAATTATCGGTGCTGGAGTTGGAGGACTAGGAGCCGCTATACGCTTTGCCAGGGCAGGGCATGAAGTGACCGTTTTTGAGGCTAATCAACACGCAGGTGGTAAAATCAACAGTCTGACGCTAGGTGCTTACCGCTGGGATATGGGGCCTTCTGTATTTACAGGTCCAGAATATATTCGTGAACTTTACGATTTATGTGAGGAAGACTTTAACACGTTCAAATTTCAAAAATTAGAGGAATCGTTTCGCTATTTTTATCGCGATGGCACCCGTTTTTCATTGAGTGCTGATCCCCAACAATTAGTGAATACATTATCAGAAGAACTCGGTGAGAACCCATTAACTATTCAGCGCTATCTTCAGAAGTGTGGAAAAAATTATAAGGCGATTGCTCCACTTTTTATAGAGTCCAGTTTACATCGTTGGCGTCATCTATTAAATCGTAAATTGTTTAAAGCGCTCAGCCGGATCCCGCACTATAAATTGGGAAAAACGATGCATGACGAAAATAAAACGGCTTTTAAAAACCCTAAAACAACGCAGCTTTTTAACCGCTATGCAACCTACAACGGTTCAAGCCCTTATAAGGCGCCCGCCATGCTCAATATGATTCAGCATCTAGAACTAAATGAGGGGGTATTTCTACCCAAGAATGGCATGATTCAGATTGCTCATTCATTGTTGGAATTGGCACAGAAGCAAGGTGTGAAATTTCACTTCGGAGAAAAAGTACGTAGGGTCATCTTAAACGATAATGACGTGAGCGGTTTAAAAACTGATCAAAGAGAAGCTGACTGCGATGTTGTAGTGAGTAATATGGATGTGCTCCATACCTACAACAAATTACTAGAAAATTTCAATAAACCTCCCAAAAAAATATTGAACCAAGAACGTTCGAGCTCTGCAATCGTTTTCTATTGGGGAATCAAAAAAACGTTTTCCGAATTGGGAGTTCATAATATGTTTTTTGCAGATGATTACGAGGCTGAATTCAAATCTATCTTCGAATCGAGAACATTGTATGAAGACCCTTCTATTTACATTCACATAACCAGTAAAGAAAAAAGTGCCGACGCTCCTCCAGGTAAAGAAAATTGGTTTGCCATGATTAATGCTCCCGTGAACACAGGTCAAGACTGGAAATCCTACCGTGCCAGTGCTAAATCTGCTATTCTCAAACGCATGTCAAAAGAACTCAACTGCGCTATCGCTCCATTAATTGAGGAGGAATTTGTGATGGATGCTCCATTTATAGAAAAACACTATTCAGGAGCAATGGGTTCGATTTACGGTAATTCATCTAACAATAAGTATGCAGCTTTTTATCGGCATTCCAACTTCAGTAAAGATATTAAAGGCTTGTATTTTGTAGGAGTAACTGTACATCCTGGTGGTGGAATTCCACTCGCATTAAATAGCGCTAAGATTGCTTATGAATGTTTCAGAGAGGATTATTCGTAGTCGCTCACAATAGGGAATTACA
>CAYFTH010000166.1:0-4873 GCA_964346075.1 uncultured Fluviicola sp.
AGCACCCCAAACCTGATCCATGATTACATCTCGTTCAAAGACATTTCCAGGCTTTGAAGCCAGTAGTGCCAGTAATTCAAATTCTTTGCGCGGGAGGTGGAGTTGTTGACCATTCAAATATACCAGGTATTTGTCGCGATCAATTTTCAAACCGTCTGGAGCAGCATTGGACTTAGCTGCTGTTCTTTTTCTTCTCAATAATGCTTTAATGCGGCTAATTAATATTTTGGGTTTAACCGGCTTCGCAATGTAATCATCTCCACCTGCATCTAACCCCGCTATTTGACTGTAATCTTCGTTCCGAGCTGTGAGAAAACAAATGATAACGTCATCGTATTTTGGTTTTTTACGTATTTGGTCACAGACTTCAATACCATCAACGTCTGGCATCATGACATCAAGCAATATTAAATCAACGCCTGGATGGAGCTCTGATAAACGCTGTAAACCAGTTTCACCATTCTGAGCCATTGTAACCTCAAAACCTTCTTTTTGTAAATTGTAGGCAATGAGTTCACGAATTTCTTCTTCATCATCAATTATCAAAACGTGATTCATACTATACTATTGTTGTTATCAAAGATATTAAAAATTATGACGCACCACAGCGTAAGTTGATGAGTTGACGAAATCTTTACTGTGCGGGTTCAAAGGTAAGCAACGATGAATGATCACTATTGTAAAAGAGGTTCTATTATTGTAATCCTAAAAGTTTATTTCCAATCGTTTTATCGGTAAAATTCGGGTGTTCATCCAGTATTAAATAGACTGATATTTGTGATGATATGACAAACAGACTCTGTCTATCGACGAATGGTGAGCAGGAGGAAACTGTTTTTTTAAATTCTCTGAATCTTGAATTAGAGCACCGAAAAAAATATCTTTTACATCTTTTTTTTATCAGTTCTTTCTACCTAAATTTGCGCCCAGTAGTAGTAGGTTAGGTTGATTAGTGTGATAAGAGCTCAGAACGCCTGTTCTGGGCTCTTATTTTTTGTGTGCTGTATCTTTATCTTTTACTATTTTTGTAGCAAAGTAAATCATTGTATAGGAACGAGCTCATAGACCGCATCTTTTCGATCCGTAGTAATGCGGAGTTTGAAAATATTGCGTTGGATGTCTTTTATTATCAACATGAACGTCAGCCTGTATACCGTGAATTTTGTCAACAATTGAATCGACAAAAACCCCAGGGGCTATCTGAAATCCCCTTTTTGCCAATCTCATTTTTTAAAACTGGAGTCATGGGGAATCCCTCTGGACAGTGTTTTAAGAGTTCGGGGACTTCCGGGATGCCACGTAGCCGTCACTTTGTTGATGATTTGTCGATTTACGAACGATCTTTTTTGTCTACTTTTTCAGAATTGGTCGAACGACCCGATGATACCATTATTTTGGCTTTATTGCCCAATTATATTGATCAGGGTAATTCTTCACTCGTTTATATGGTCGATCACCTTATAAAGTTATCGGATCATCGGCTTTCAGGATTTTACCTGAATAATGAACAATCTTTTAGAAAAGCCTTGTATGGCGCGCGTGAAACAAAACGAAAAATCATTGTTTTCGGTGTTTCCTTTGCATTGCTCAGTTTGGCAGAACAACATGTAAATTTATCTGATGCCACAGTGATCGAAACGGGTGGAATGAAAGGACGACGAAAAGAGATGGTGCGCCAGGAACTGCATCAACGACTTAGAGAAGGGTTTAAAGTGAAAAAAATATATTCAGAATACGGTATGACTGAATTGCTTTCACAGGCCTATACGCAAGGAGCAGAATGGTTCACACCGGCGCGATGGATGCGTGTTTTTATTCGCGATGTAAACGATCCATTTGCCACTTTGCCGGATCAGAGGACGGGTGGAATCAATGTTGCAGATCTTGCGAACATCGATAGTTGTTCTTTTCTCTCTACTGACGATCTTGGTCGCAAATCGAATGAACAGTTTCAGGTTGTCGGTCGTTTTGACCAAAGTGATATGCGAGGTTGTAATTTATTAGTAAATTAGTATTCGGAATATTTTTTGTTTGTATAATTGTGAATCGTAAAAAAGAAACTTAGAAAATGAGAGCATTATTTTTATTTATAGCATTAGTTGCCTTGGGGAGTTGCGCGACGAAAGTACCTTATACCGACAAGGTTAAAAAGGATTTTGACCTGACACCTGAGAAAATGAGGAAAGTTCAGTTTTACAACTCTGAGACAATTATTTTGGAACGGAGTGAGGATAAGCAAGTGGTTTCTACTACCAATGAAGATGGTGCGCTGGTATCATCTCAACGGTCGACCTCTGAGCGAATTGTAATCCCTGCTCAAAGCAAATGTGTTTTTGAACAGTTAGAAGAAGATGGTACGGTTCAAATCCGCTTCGAAATGGGGCCGGGGCGCGTTTTGCGTTTTACTGAACGCAAGAATACCTCTAACGGACGCTATTATCTGGAAGCCCAATGGAAAAATGGTAAGGGGGAACTCGATTACGGCGGTTCTGTCTATTATGCAGTTCGCAACAGTGCATCCGCGTACCTCATGGTGAAATTGAAAAAATGGAAGAAAAATAAACGAAGTGACCGCGTCGTTAAAGGTATGGACGTATAATTTATCAAATGCGTAAACTTAAATTAATAAACGTGTAATACAGGAAAAGTATATTTGCGACATATTAAGTGATTTTCACGATATTACACATGATTTTTAGGAGGAAAGTATTGACTTTCCTCCTTTTTTGATTTCAAAATAGAGTATTAGACGGTATGAAAAAGTTGATTAACAGAGAATTGAACTGGCTTTCTTTTAATGAGCGAGTTTTGCACGAAAGTCTTAATCGCGACGTTCCTTTGATTGAACGTTTGCGCTTCCTGGGCATTTATTCGAACAATTTAGACGAATTTTTTCGCGTGCGTGTTGCCAACTTACATCGTATGATCGGAATTAAAAATCAACGCATAGATGGGTTCAAGGGATCCACAAAAGACTTGTTGACGGAAGTGCAACAAACGATTAAACAGCAACGCAGGTATTACGATTTATCCTATCAACGATTGCTCAGGGAAATGGAGGAAAATGGAATTTATCATTTCAATGAAACGGAAATTCCTGATGCCTTGAGTGATGATCTCTACAACCATTATCAGGAGGTGGTAAAACAAGACATCGTTCCGATAATGTTAGATAAAAAACGTAAGTTTCCCCGATTGCGTGACAAGGAAATTTATCTCGCCGTAAAAATGGAGTGCGGAAAAAAAAGAAAAGTACGTTATGCACTCATTCAAGTACCCTCGCAACACCATCGCTTTATCACGTTTAAAAGAGACGGGAAGGTGTATGTAATTCTTTTGGATGATCTCATTCGTAGATTTATGAAAGAGGTTTTTGCTATTTTTGAACCTGAAGATATTCGAGCTTACACCTTTAAATTTACTCGGGATGCCGAACTGAATATTGATGACGATTACTCTATTTCGATGTACGAAAAAATGGAAGAAAGTATCGAGCAGAGAAAAAGAGGTGAGGCTTTGCGTTTTGTTTATGATGAAAATATGGAAGACGATCTTTTAAGTTTTCTAAAAAAAGCAATTGGAATCGAAGGAGATGATCATGTAGCACCTGGTGGGAGATACCATAATTTTAAGGATTTGATGAGTTTTCCTTCCTTTAAAAAGGAAGCGTTCGTTTACCCTCCTCAGCACCCTGTCGTGGCACCAGAGTTTAAAGACGCCTCTTCAGTGATCAAAAAAGTTCTCAAGAAAGATGTGCTCCTGCATTACCCTTATCAAAAATTTGATCATGTTGTCGATTTGTTAAGAGAAGCTGCGATCGATCCTAAAGTGCGGGAAATTAAAATCAATATTTATCGCGTCGCCAAACGCTCACAGGTGATTAATGCCCTTATCAATGCCATCAAAAATGGAAAGTTGGTCACCGTTGTTGTTGAATTACAAGCGCGGTTCGATGAAGAAAACAACATGTATTGGTCCAATATTATGCGAGAACATGGTGCAAAATTGATTTTTGGAGTACCTGGATTAAAAGTTCATGCCAAACTCATTCAAATTACACGGATCTCTGGAAAAAAAGAGCAACTCATCACACACGTGGGTACGGGTAATTTTCACGGCGGAACGGCAAAAGTATATTCCGATTTCAGCCTGCTTACATCGCGACGTGAAATTGCGAATGAGGTGAAAAAAGTTTTCAATTTGCTGGAGAATAATATTGAGCGAGCGATGTATCGCCGGTTGTTCGTGTCTCCATTTAATACGAGAAGGAAATTTAGTGCATTAATTAATCAGGAGATCAAGAATGCTAAAAAAGGACTCTCCGCCCGGATTGATATCAAGTTGAATAACCTGGTAGATAACTCATTGATTAATAAGCTCTACGAAGCGAGTAAGGCCGGTGTAAAAATACGGTTAATCGTGCGCGGAATATGTTGTTTAGTGCCGCAGGAACCTCGTATTAGTGAAAACATTGAAGTCATCAGTATTGTCGGACGTTATTTAGAGCACGCACGTTTCTTTATCTTTCATAATGCTGGAACACCTAAATATTTCATATCATCTGCTGATTGGATGACGCGTAACCTCGACAAACGAATTGAAGTCACTACTCCCATTTATGATGAAGCTATACAACAGGAGTTAGCTTTTATTTTTGAAACGCAGTGGCAGGATAATGAGAAAGCCCGCATCGTAGATAAGGAATCAAAAAACAGATTGCGTCCTCAAGAGACTAAAGAGGAGTCTGTTAATGCCCAGAACGAATTGTACACTTATTATCAACGCAAATCACAGCAAAACTCGTAAGTATATTTTCTTTTATATGCTTATCCGCTTGTTTACCCCAAAAAACGCATTCCCCACAATAAATTTC
>CAYFTH010000167.1:0-4865 GCA_964346075.1 uncultured Fluviicola sp.
CGATTTATTAAGAAGTCAGCTCTGCTGGCTTCTTTTTATCGGACAGTAGTGATTTAGGATATAAAAACAATGACTTTTATCAACTTCGTTCAACGAAAATAGAATTAACGCCTTTTTAATTTTGGAGCTTTTACCAAAACTGCATAAAAGGAGTGTAAGAGCAGCACTAGTATATTGCAAAGCTCACCATTATTTTGTATATTCTCAATTGCTAAAAAAAAGAATCTATGAAAGACAACAACCATGATAATAATCATGACCACAGTGATCATCATGCGCACATGATCGCAGATTTTCGTCAACGCTTTTGGGTTTCGATCATTATAACAATTCCCATTGTGTTTTTAGCACCAATGATTCAAGCATTGGTTGGATACACATTCCGATTTGAGGGAGACCGCTATGTTCAATTTGGACTTTCAACAATCATCTTTCTATATGGAGGCTGGCCATTTTTAAAAGGATTAGCAGATGAGATAAAAGGAAGGTCTCCGGGTATGATGACACTCATTGCGCTGGCCATATTTGTCGCTTATCTCTACAGTTCAGCGGTTGTATTTGGTTTAGCTGGTAAAATTTTCTTTTGGGAATTAGCTACACTGATTGATATTATGCTGGTTGGACATTGGATTGAGATGAAATCGGTAATGGGAGCATCCAATGCGTTGCAAGAATTAGCGAAAATGATGCCGTCCGAAGCGCGAAAAACAGGTGATAATGGCGAAACTAAATCTGTTGAAATCAGTGATCTAAAAAAAGATGATCAGCTACTGGTGCGACCTGGTGAAAAAATTCCAGCCGACGGTATCATAATAGAAGGTGATAGTCACGTAAACGAGTCTATGCTCACAGGAGAGTCGAAACCAGTGGAAAAATCTAAAAACGATGAGGTGATTGCTGGCTCTATTAATGATAACGGAACACTTAAGATCAAGGTGCAAGGAACTGGGGAAGATTCCTATTTATCCAAAGTGATCGATATGGTCAAAACCGCACAAGAAACCAAGTCTAAATCTCAAAATCTCGCCAACCGTGCCGCGGCGTGGCTATTCTATGTTGCACTAGGTGCTGGTATTGCAACTTTCACTGTATGGATATCCCTCGATGAAACATTTAGTTTTGCACTAGAACGTACAGTGACAGTCATGATCATTTCCTGTCCACACGCGCTCGGTTTAGCCGTACCCCTTGTAGCAGCTATATCGACATCAGTGTCAGCTAAAAACGGTTTGCTCATCCGTAATCGCACTGCTTTTGAAAATGCCCGATTGATCAACACGATCATATTTGACAAAACAGGCACCTTAACAAAAGGAGCTTTTGGCGTGACACGCATCCAATCATTAACAGAAAACCTCGATAAAAATGGGTTACTGAAAATAGCCGCATCAGTAGAAAGTAGCTCAGAACACCCTATTGCAGCAGGAATCGTAAAAAAAGCAAAAGCAGAAAATATCGATTTAGATGAACCCGAAAATTTTAAGAACATTACTGGCAAAGGAATCCAGGCAACTGTTAATCAAAAGGAAATAAGCATTGTTAGTCCAGGATTTTTGAAAGAAAAGAATTTCGAAGAACCCAAAGACGCCTTTAAGGATGAGGCTGAGACGGTCGTTTTCGTAATCGTAGATGATAAGTTAGTCGGATATATCGCGCTTGCAGATGAGATCAGAGAAGAGGCTTTTGATGCGATTAAAACGCTGAGAAAAAAAGGTCTCAAAATAGTAATGGCCACGGGAGACAATGAAAAAGTTGCCAAAGCTGTGAGTCAGCAGCTTAAGCTTGACGATTACTATGCCGAAGTAATGCCGGAAGACAAACAAAATATCATCAAAGACCTTCAGAAAAACGGTGAATTCGTAGCTATGACCGGCGATGGAGTAAACGATGCTCCGGCTCTCGCACAAGCCAATGTTGGAATAGCGGTAGGGTCTGGCACTGATGTGGCTGCTGAGACCGCTGATATTATCTTAGTAGAGAGTAATCCCGGGGATATTGTCAATCTCATTTTATTTGGTCGGGCTACTTATTCCAAGATGATGCAAAATCTCTGGTGGGCAGCTGGATACAACATCGTGGCACTACCTCTCGCAGCAGGAGTTCTCTCTGGCATTGGTGTAATTTTGAGCCCAGCTGTCGGAGCAGTACTGATGAGTCTAAGTACGATCATAGTCGCCATCAACGCACAACTTCTTCGCCGTTCGATACATTAGGGAAGACGATCCCTAATGTGTCATTGTTCAGCTGTTCCTTGAAGCATTGTATTTGATGAAATAGCTCATTTAAAAAACAGTTTGTCTTAATTATCGTGTATCTCATTCACGAAAAAACAACTTATAAATGTTGATCATTCAGTTTTGAATTAACGCCATTCAATTCATTTACAATACTATTGAAAACCTCAAGCGCCAACTTTAATCGTCGCTCCATTGTTATCTCAAAATATTAACATGACCTTTAAACTGGCGCATGATACCTTCCTTGTCTTTGACATTAATTTTCCAGACGTATGTTCCGTCCTTTACTGTTTTTCCACCGTATTTTCCATCCCATCCAACTTCAGCGTCATGGGATTCGAATAGTATTTCTCCCCAACGATTAAAAATTAACAGCTCATAATTAAAAGGATCAAAGCCCTGTGTTAGTACAGGCAAAAATACTTGATTATACTCATCATCATCCGGAGTAAAAGTGTTCGGTACGTAGATTAGAAGTCGCTCATCCACCACGACCAATGACGTCACAGTATCCGTACATCCATATTGTGAATTTGCCACCAATGTCACCTGATAGGTACCGCTTGAATCAACAGGATATTCGTGGTAAGGATTACGAATGTTATCGGTGTTACCATCACCAAAAAACCATTCGACATTCGTTGCTCCTGTAGATTGATCCCAAAACTGAACAATGGGTGAAAAAGTTGTTATGTCCGTACTTGATTGTTCGAAATCCGCCAAAGGGAGTGGATTAACGCAAATATGATTCTTTAATTCCTTAGAAGTCTGACATCCGTACTCGGTCGTAACCGTAACAACAGCATCAAAACAACCGATATCATTAAAATATACGTCATGTGCTAATCCACTATAATCATAGCCATTCTCAAATTCCCACAAAGCAGACGTACCTAGTTCACTTGTTACCGAAAATTGAACGCGCTCACCTTCACAAGCTTCATCCGGGATTGATGTTTGTAATTCCGGTAAAGGATGACCATCCAAGGTAACCTCAGCGACAGCTATACAACCATTGGCATCAGTAATAACAACTGTATATGCCCCTACTCCTAAACCAGTTATATTACTGGTTGTTTGTACAGGGTTGGTATCCCATTGATAACTATACTGAGGAGTTCCTCCATTACTTACTGCCTCAATTTCACCATTACTTGCGCCCAAACAGCTTACAGCATTACCTTCATAATCTGATAAGACATCAATAGCTAACTCCAGTGAATCTGGTTGCGAAACGATAACAGTATCCAATACCTTACAACCGTTAATATCCTCTGTCATCACAACATATTCCCCTGGTGTAACCTGATCAATAACGGTATCATTACTTATTACATTTCCTCCTGAATCTAACCATGTAGTCGTATAATCGGGACTTCCTCCGTTTAATAGAACTACACTTAGCTCTCCATCACCTGCACCATAACAGCTAATATCTTCTCCATTATAATCAGAGCTCACATCAGCACTTAATTGAAGAGGCGTAGGTGAAATAATTTCGATAGAATCTTGGATCTCACATCCATTCGCATCCGTACCGGTAAAAGCATAGGTACCAGGACCGATATCGCCAATTGAATCAGTTAATTCTCCATTTGACCATTCGTAAGTATATCCTGGAGTACCACCAGAAAGAGTTATCGAAATATATCCATCCGCTGCTCCATAACAAGAAATAGGATGACCTGAAGCATATTGGGAAGTATCCATATCCTCCCATTCCAATTGAGGAGGTTCTTCAATCGTAAATGTCATCTGTTCAAAACAACCATTGACATCGGTGAGTGAAACCGTATAATTGCCAGCTGAAAGGTTGGAAATCGTCGATCCCGTTGCCCCATTGGACCATTGATAGTTCGAAATAGTTTGACCTGACAATTCCGATAAATCAATCGTACCGTCACTTTCTCCATGACAAGAAACATGTTCAATAATAGTATCAAAAACGGTGTTAAACGTAGGTAAGTTGATGCGTACAACACCTGTATCTCCAGGACACCCTTTTGTATTGGTCGCAGCCAACTCCAGATCGACAAAACCGTTGTTCACTTCGTTTTGCGTAGGAGTATAAATAATTTCCAGAACCTGGTTACTTGGCTGGTAATTTCCCTGACCATTTAACCAAACACCAGAGCTTGTACCATTCACTACGCCGTTAAAAGACACCTGCGGGATAGGTTCTCCACACATGGTTACGTCATTCCCCGGTATAGATTGTATCTCATTGACTACTTCTTCGACAACAATTGTATCACTCAATGCATAACACCCATTGGAATCCACCACATCGACATAATAAGTACCGCCAGACTGAACAGTTATCGAAGAGTCTGTTTCACCTGTATTCCACAAAAAGGAGAGCGGAGAACACCACCTTCCACAGATGCCGTGAGTTCTAATCCCACATCATCGTAGCACAGAACGGGATTCTGCGGCATTAATTCCATTGTCATATCGTCAAACAAAGCCACTGTTATCGTATCACAGTACGGGTCTGCATCACATCCCCCAATAGCACTCGCACAAACTTGATACATCACACTGTCTGGTGCTCCGTTTGTTGGAGTTACTATGTATCCCCCCGAGCAACTACACCTCCCAGAACTTTTTAAAATTTTTGATTTTTTC
>CAYFTH010000168.1:0-4698 GCA_964346075.1 uncultured Fluviicola sp.
CCCTCCAGGTTGGATAAAGCATCTTCAATTTCTCGGGAGACAGAGTTTTCAACCTCGGCTGGATCTGCGCCTGGATATCCCGTTTTTATCACCACTACGGGTTGATTGAAATCGGGCATGAGTTCATAACTCAAGTTTTTATATCCAATAATCCCCAATAGTGTGAATACACTAAACAGCACAATGATGAGCGAGGGACGATTAATAGAAATAGACGTAATGTTCATAATCTCTTATTTTGTAGTGACATTGGCTCCTTCAAAAAGCGTGGTAATTCCTTCGGTAACGATTACATCACCAGATTTTAAGCCTTCTTTCACCATAATTTTATTTCCAACTGTTCCACCTGTTTGAATGGATTGAAGTTTAGCGACTCCTGCATCTACGATATACACTTTTGGATCGGTGGTTTCACCAATTATTGCGGATAATGGGATTGAAACTACATCTTTAGACTCGCTAGATACAGCCGTTTTTGCATGGCCAAACATACCTGCTTTAATGCGCATGGATGGATTGTCAACACTTATTTCCACTGGGAAATTCATCGATTTATTGGATTTGCTTCCCACCATGCTTACAATGCCCATAAATTCTTCATTGGGTAGCGCATCCACTTGCACCTGCACCGAGTCTTTGCGTTGAAACGCATTGATTTCATACTCGGTAACTGAAAGCGTCAATTTTACGGTTGATATATCCGTTAGTTGAAATAAAGGTACTCCCGGAGCTGCAAATGCACCTTCTTCAGTCAGTTGTGCCGTTATGATGCCATCGAATGAAGCTCGAACGGTGGTTTTATTGAGTTGTTCCTGAATGGTCGCTCGCTCTATTTTTGCAGCATCAAGACCCAGTTCAGCTTTTTCTAACTTCACACCCTGAATCGCATTGGAAGCCATCAACGATTGATACCGTTCGATGTCCTTTTCTAAACCACGGATTTTTGTATTCACCGCTTCGAGTTGCAGTTTGAGCACGGATTGATCCAGTTGGAGTAGTGGCTGACCAACTTTAACCTCATCGCCATTGGTGACAAAAACCTTCGTGATTTTACCCTGAATATCGGCGCTGAGTTTTACTTCCTTATTGGGTGCAAAATTACCTGAATAAGCGCTTTGGTTGTTAAAAGATGTTTGTTCTACTCGCTGCGTGATAACATGAATCGCCTCGGTTTTGTCGTATTCATACACTTTTTCTGCGGCGATTTCTTTATTGTTTTTAAGCGTCACGACAGTCACGATAACAATAGCCAGGAGCACTATCAACCCTATAATTCTTTGTATATTTTTTCTTTTCATAATTCCTCGATTACTTCGTTTCAAAATTTCCACTGAGTTTTTTCAGTGATAAGTCGGCTTTTAGATATTCAATAACGGCATTCAAATACTCCATTTGAGCTTGTTGCAGTTCGTTGTCACTTAAAATTAATTCTGTTAGACTCGCCAATTCTTGCTGGTATTCATTTCTTGTCTGCTCGTAAATCTCCTTGGCAAAATCTACTTGCTTTTCTGTTTGACTAACATTAGCGTTAGCAGCATTCAATCGCAGTCGCGCATTCAAAAAGGCTAAATCTGATTCATCTTTTTTGAAATCAACCTGTGTTTTGGCTTTTTGCTCGGCATTGCTTTTTTGATTAATTACACGTTGCGTGACTGTTCCATTAAATAAGGGATAAGTCAGTTTAATTCCACCAAAACCAATAGGGTAGAAGTCGAGAAAACGATTGGGTTCTTGATCATATCCGAATCCCGTTGTGCCGTAACTACCAAATAGCGATACAGAAGGGAGTCGCGAACGCTTTGCCATTTTCAATTCTGTACTTGCCAGCGACAGTTGTGTTTGAGCGATTTGCTCATCCAGCGTTTGTTTTTCTTCATAATCCGGAAACGCTTTCAGTTCAAACTGCGGTTTAATTTCCAAGGTTCGATCAAAATCAATTCCCACGATAAATTTTAGCGCATTGATGACCTGTTGATACTGACTTTCCGTTTGCTCTCTTTGATTTTGCAGTTGATTTAATTTCAACTCCATTTTAGACACATCAGATGGTTTCGCCAATAACTCATCCACTAAGGCTTGTGTGTTTTTTAGAACAGCTTGTGCATTGACAATATTAGAATCCAGAAAACGCAAATTTTGCGCTATGATTTGGGCATTGTAATAAAGATTGGACACCTCAAAAAAGACTTGTTCTGTCGTTTTTTGGTGTACCAGTTCCCGCAGTTCAACTCCTTTTTTAGCCGCTTCTATTCCTCCATAGACCTGCGGATTATAAAGTGGAATGCTCAAGTTAATGTTTGCTGAAATATTGTGCGGAACGCCAAATTGGGTCGCATTGAACTCACCTTCAGGGCCACCAAAAACAGCCAACGGCAATAATTGATACGGCAAATTGGTGAAATACTTGTAATCTGCATTTACCATTAGTTTCGGAATCAACTGAGCCCGGGATGCCGCGTGCTGTTCTGAGGCAATCGCTATATCTTGTTGACTCATGCTGAGTTGCTTGTTGTTCACCTTAGCGGTGTCGATGCACTGATCCAATGTCCAAACCTCCTGGGAATGTAAGGTTGGCAGAAAGACCATCATTACTAAAAACAGAACGATATGTTTGTGAATACTTACTAACTTCATAGGGTAAATTTTTTTATGCTGTTTTATAACTGGTAGACTTTATTTTGAAATAAAGTATTCATGAAAGACCTCAAACGAGTCTTCGATTTCATCAACAACTTCCTCCGCATCCTCTTGGTTTTCTTGCGCTTTTAGTTTTTTGAGTAACTCGATATGTGGATGCAACCATTTGTGCAGTTCATCATGTGAAGGGCCATTCATGGTGCAACTCTTAATTAACTTGTTGTTTAACTCCATCAGTTGATCTGCAAGTGCATTATAGTCATCACCTTCAAAGTCGTCAACCATTTCTTCAGATTGAAGAATATAAGGTATCATTGCTTCATTGACCTTCCATTTTTCACCGTTGTTTAGTGAAAGTTGATCTTCTATCTCGTCGGATTCATCATGAGATTCAGCGGACTCCACATGTTCATGATCATCGTACTCATCATGCTCGTTTTCTTTGTCGTTATCGCAACTCGCAGTTAACATTAACGAGAGGATACTCATTGTAATTATTTTAAATTTCATTTTTTTGTTTTTATTAAAGTTAATAACGCATCTATTGTAGTCTGTCCTCTCATTTCGATATCGAACTCAAATCCCGAACGTCTCCACTTATACATTTGGAGGCGAAACGTTCCCATCACAACATTGGTCAACTCTTGTGTGGAAACCTCATTCGTAAATACATCTTTTTGCTTTCCCGAAGTGATAATCGGAAATAAAAATTTTCGTTTCGTTTCCATCACTTGTTTGATCGCTTCGTTGACCCCTTCACTTTGTTCGAGCAATCCATCACTAAAAACAGCCACTACAAAATGAGGGCGTTCTGTAAAGTACTCAAACTGACTTTTAAATAATGTTTTAAAATTGTGAATAGGATCCTCGTCCGTTAATTCTAGCGCGGAAAAACGGTGCTCCATGCTTTCCGCAAGATAATTCAGCAGTGAAATAATAATTTCCTCCTTACTTGAAAAATGTCGATAAATCGCACTTTCAGAAAACCCTACCCTGTTGGCTAGTTTTTTAGTTGTCAGACCGTGAATACCTTCTTCAGTAAGTATCTTACCCGCAGTTTCAATGATCTCTAATTGTCTTTCTGTTCGTTTTTCCATATGTATGTGAATACTCACTCACAAAAGTATATTTATTTATTTGTTATACCTAATTATTTTTTAAATATTTTAAAATCTAAACTCCATCCCCCCATTTCTCCATCTCCTCCTCAGACCAAATAGCAGGAAAAAAACGACGTTGTTGAAACTTCGGATGCAAGTATTTTTTCCATTCACTACCTCCAGTAGCTTCTTTCGATTCGCCTTTTTGGTCGAGATAATGTTGAGCTGTTTCCAAATGAACGATGGGCCAATCGATATTGTATAAACGGTCAAAGGCTTTGAATTTTTCGATGAGTTCGTTGGAAGGATTACTAATTTTCGCCACTTTCTCGGCAAGCGTTTTTCCTTTAACATCATTTGCTAGTGCTATGAGTTCATCTTGATATTTCTCCTCAAATTGGCGCAGCGTCAGTGTTTTTTCGCCCGTTTTACGGTTGTATCCCGCATCTTTCCAATACACGTGTTCGAAGTATTCTTCAGTGGATGGATTTTCTGACAACCGTTTTTGACCCATGCTATTTACGAGGTTTTTCAAGGGTGTACACATCGTCTCTATGTGTCGAAATTGAACACTTTGAAATCCGCTTGCTGGTGTTAAGGTCGCGCGAAAGGTATTGTAATCGTCGTAACTCATTCCGTATTTCATGACATCAAAAGAAGAGATCAACATCGAAGTATAGCGATTGAGTCGATTGAGTTTGTCGATCCACGTAGCTTCGTCATGCTCTTCAAAAACTAATTGTTCGAGTTCGTGTTTCATCATTCCTAAAACCAATTCTGTGACCTGATGATACATGATGAAGATCTTTTCATCTTTAAAATCGGTCCGTGGTTTTTGTAGCGATAGCAGCGTGTCAACTTCAATGTAATCCCAATAATTGATGGGCTTTGCTTGTAGTAATCCTGCTAGATAATTCAAGCTATTTTCTCCTAAATCGTCGTATTTTTTGTCGATTTGATC
>CAYFTH010000169.1:0-4636 GCA_964346075.1 uncultured Fluviicola sp.
GGATTCTTCGATATCTGTGCCTCTGCATGAGACCAGCCCCATACCGCTAATACACAAAATAGTAATAGTCGTTTCATTGTCTCTCTTTTAGCAATTCTTTGTCTGAATGTGTCTTTGATTTGATTTGCAATAAGCGCATTCAAAACTTATTCGCTCAGTCAATAACAAAGTTTATACTTCTTGGCGCATCTTAAATAAACTATTGCGAATAAAGCTCTGATTTACTTGGTAGGTAGAATATTGTATATTTTAATTAAGCAAGGCAGCGTTGTGGTGGTCACCCCTTACCGTTTACGATAAGGTTCCGCAGCGTTGCTTTGTACTTTAATAGCTACTATACCTTACCTGATTTGGTAGTTCATTTTACTCGTATTCATTGCATTATCGTTTATATATAAATGGATGACGCACCTGTCAGGAATGTCTCCATGTACATTTGCTTTCTTTTTTGTTTATGTTTTGTGATTTCTCTCAATCATTATTCATAGATAATGTCTCTAAAGATTTATTGTTCAGGTATGCATTTGTTTGTCGCGCAGCATTTTTCCCTGCCTCCTGTATCATTCCGTGATATGGCTTGAGACGCATTCGAAACGTTTCGGTGTTATCTACAGTCACGTAAACCGTCGTTCCAAAATTAGATTTTAGCTGCTCGGATACGTTAATGATATAGTTTTGCGCGTTTGGCGAAGGCTTCCAGTATGAATAGAACGCGTCGTAGAAATCGCGCCCAACCTTAGAGCGGGTATCATCTTGGACCAAACTGTATATCTTGTTAATTTGTCTCTTCTCTTCCTCCGTCTCTTTCAGCGCCTGTGGTTCTCTCACTGTATTTTTTACTGTCTCTAAAAACGAATCCGCATACTGAATCAGGTATTTCTCCACTACCTGTCGGTATGAAGGTTCAGATATTCTGCAAAAGGGGTTTTCAACTACACTCTCCAGGCTTATATCTTTATCAATGAAACCCGCTACGTTGTATGGAACACTTATTGTCTGCCCGGGATGAATCAGCTCTGTTTTATCGACTACTCCAAAGTTGGCAATATATAAGGATTCCCAAAAATGCGTACTTCCAAATTTCTTGCTTATTTGTAAAAGCGTCTCGCCCTCCTCAACGGTGTAAGCGACATCCAGATCACTGCATCTCTCTAATTTATGAGCTGGCGCTACAGTTTCGGGAGTTGCTGCAGAAAGTAATACCAATACCGCTAACGAAAAAAATAATTTTATTTGTGACATCTGTTCTTCAATTCTCCTATTTGTACAATCTATCTTTACAATTCCAATTCTATCATTAATTGAAACGTGTACTTATTTGTTATTAAAAGAATGAAGTTTAAGTCATTAATAAAAATTAGTTATTTTTTACAATAAAGATCATAAGCATTTTATAATATCCGCAAACCGTTGTAAAGCAATTATTTAAAAATATTAAAATAAGGCGGAGCAGAACGAACACCACGTGCAGTTAGGCTTTTTTAACCTGATTGGGGCATCAAAGACCAAACGATTTTAGACTTTGCTTGAACAGTAAAGGTAAGCATCAATAGCAATGATGAAACATCAGATTAATGGCTAATATCTTATAAAAAGAGAATTGAAGAAAGGGATATGGAAAGGATTCAACTACTTAGAAATGCCTGTAAATAAGAGCAGTTTTGTAACGCTCATAAACGAGCTATTTTCGAGAAGTCGAGGCCAGATGATGAATTATAATATTCATAAAAGGCTCAGAAAATGGCTCTGGCTTTGCATCACATATTTCTAAGATCACTCAAATTCGATTGCTAAGATCACCTAAGAGATGATGTGACCAACTTAGTAATTTTCGATAATTACGGATGCACCATTACCGCGCTGCTCAATTTGCAGGGGCACACCTACACCCGTTCCGTTATCGAAAAACTGTAGTGAAAGATTTGTACCGTTTTGGGTAAATGTTTGGTTTGGAAACCCGCTGCCGGTCAGATCGATTCGAACCTGGTTTTCTGAACCACTTTGAACTCCTCCGATACGATTGTTGTCACCCTCAAGGTTGAGAATAAATTGGTTTCCTGACCCATTTTGCTCAAGACTCGTGGTGTTAAGATTTCCAAAAATGTTGAAACGTGCCATATTACCGATGCCGTTCTGAGTCAGCGTGGAGATGTTGTTATCGCCAAACTGGTTTATAATAGCAACATTACCTTCGCTATCATACTCATCAAAGGAATCGAGACTCATCACGCCTGAAAAAGCCGTCGTAAAATCACCCGTAAACTGGATGACAGCCTCATTGTGCTCCACATTAACCTGTTGGATGAAGACTTCGGACGGATTTTGGCTGCCCTGTGCATTTGATGAAGTAGTGAAACCCGCAAAGATCAAAAATAAAAGCAGCCCTAAATCAAAGATCCAAAATTGCATAAAATTCAGCATGTGCTTTGTGACTAAAACTTTATTTTTAACAAACACTAATTAATAACGCTAAAAATATCAATGAAGCATTACAGAGTCCGTCATTCTAATCATTCATCCAGCTCACCATTTCACTGATGTCTTATCTTTAATAAGTGAGATAACTGCAACCTATTTTTATATTGGCGGATTGGCAATAACCATAACCTGATTTATAAACTAGCACGGCCTCACGCTCATCCCATAAATCTTTGGTCGAATCCATATTATCCATGAGTAAGTTATTCTCGAGAAATAGACACACTCACATTACCTGTATTCACAAGTTTAACATTTAGGCTGATTTAAAATTTTTATCATCTTTCATTCAAGCCATGGTTTGCAATAGCCTTTATTTATTAGAAAAACCGCTTTTATCGATAGTAGTTGCCCGGATAGTAATATCAATATATTATATGCATTAATACTGCGAACAGTTCTTCCTTGCGTCTTTAATTCGTATCTTATACAACTACTAAATATATATCAGCTGTTTAAAGCTGACTATTCCCTTCAGATGATTATTGCTCGTATCCTTTCCCTGCTAAAAAGTAAGAGAGTGTAGTTCTGGCAACCATGACAAGGGATATGACCGGTTCCGAAAAGCGGGCGGTCTTCCTGCCAGCAGAGTATGCCGAGCAGTAAATTTACATTCAAAGACCACTTATTACGTGAATACAACACCTTTTTCTGATCTTGGGATCAGTACACCTATTTTAAATGCAATCTCAGAAATGGGATTCGAAGCAGCCACTAAAATTCAAACCGCTGCTATACCAATAATTATGTCTGGCCGTGATGTAGCCGGCCAGGCGCAGACAGGTACCGGAAAGACTGCAGCTTTTGCAATTCCTGTGCTTGAAAGAATCGACCCCAATTCAAAAACCGTTCAGGCAATTGTTATGTGCCCTACGCGTGAACTTGCAGTACAAGTGACCGGTGAGTTCATCAAACTCGCCGATCAAATGAAGGGCGTAAAAATAACTCCCGTCTATGGCGGACAACCCATATCCAGACAGATTAAACAGATCAAGTCTGGCACTCAGATTGTCGTGGGAACACCCGGCAGAGTTATTGACCACTTAAAACGCGGAACCCTTCAGCTTAAGGATCTTAAAATGGTTGTCCTTGATGAAGCCGATGAGATGCTCAACATGGGCTTTCGTGACGACATAGAAACTATTCTCGGATTTTCCTCAGAAGATTCTCCAAAACAAACCATCATGTTCTCCGCTACCATGTCGAAGGACATCAAACGGATTATGAAGCGTTATTTCACAGATCCTGAGATGATCAAGGTGGAAGGGAAAGCGCCTGCAGCCGATGGTATTGAACAGTTCATTGTTGAGGCAAGAGATTCTATGCGAACCGAGGGAATCTGCAGGATTCTGGACATCAATGATTACAAGCTTGCTCTTATCTTTTGTAATACAAAGCGCAAATGTGACTCTCTCGTAGGAGAAATGCAGTCGCGTGGATATTCAAGTGATGCACTTCATGGCGACATGAGTCAAAATGTACGCGATAAAGTGATGGACAAATTCCGAACCGGTAAAATTGAGGTTTTGATTGCCACTGACGTTGCAGCCCGCGGCCTTGATGTGGATGATGTGGATGTCGTATTTAATTATGATATCCCGCAGGACCCTGAGTATTACGTGCACAGAATTGGCCGTACAGGACGAGCCGGACGTGAGGGAGTCGCATATACATTCTCATCAGGTCGCAAAAACAAAAATCTTCGATATATAGAGAATAACCTGAAGATTAAACTGAAGACGATTGCGCTACCTTCTATAAAAGACGTTGAAAATTCGTTAATGGACGCTTTTCGTGGTGAAGTATTGCAAACGCTTGAAGCAGGAGGATTACGCCCCTACATAGAACAGGTAGAATCTCTGGCCGGCAGTAAGTTTACTCCAATTGAAGTAGCAGCTGCACTCCTTAAAATGACCAGGAAACCATTGAAAACAGACGGATCAGAAAAGAGACAGGCAGCAACATCGCAGCCAACTCGCCCGACATCAGGTACCGACCGCAGCAGACCCAAGAAAAAGCGTAAAAACGAAGAAGACGAACCGTTTTATGCCCATTTCAAACAGAAAAAGGGAAAAGGTAAGAAAAATCGTAAACGCAGATAGTAAGCTTCACCAAGAATAATCAAAAGCGGAACTGACGGAATGTTTGTTCCGCTTTT
>CAYFTH010000170.1:0-4441 GCA_964346075.1 uncultured Fluviicola sp.
AAATTTAAAAGTTACTTAGTTAACTTTCAAGTGACACACTTTTCTGAAAGGACTCCAGTCAATTATTGAATTCACTTTATTTTTCACTCCAACCTACTCTTTAGAACTTCTACTACCCTAATAATTTCATTTTCAACATCTGGATAACGATGGATAACTTCTCCTTCTTGAAAACGAATCAAAGTATAACCAAGAGACTCTAATCTATCCTGCCTATATCTATCATAAGAGCTTTTTGCCGTATGAGAACTTCCATCAACTTCTATTATTAATCCTATTTCAGCACTAAAAAAGTCTACTATGAATCTATCGACAGGACGCTGACGTTTAAACCCTACTCCACGTTTTTTCTTTTTTAGTCCAGCCTTCCAAAGATATTTCTCTGCTTTGGATATTGATTCTGTTCTCAATTCTCTTGCATTTTCTTTCAAATGATTGTTGTAGTGGTTATTCATATAAATTAGATTTTATACTGAAGATAAGAAAAAAAATATAAATCAAATATGGATAGTGCTGAATCCTCCCCCTAGCTCTTCCAAAGGGGGAACGCAAGAATAACCCTCTATTTTACTAGAAAAAGTTAAGTCCTGATGAAAATCATGATTGATCATATTTACACTCTTGGAAAAGAACACAGTTGCACAAATCCTTTATTTAAACTTCGTCAATTATTAATGTATACCCGTTTGTTTAGCCAAAATTGATTTCTACTTTACAAAAAGGCTGGTCCTTTGACTCTCCCCACTGCGACAGGCTCAGTTCAGCGCTTTGGAGGGGGTCGGGGGGAGGACTACTTTACGTGCAATTAAATGATCGAAAATTTTTTAATCTTACTCATACCAACAAATGGGTTAGTCTTGTTGTTGCCTTTTGCTGCCTATTATCCTCCCCCTACCCCCCTCCAAAGGGGGAAGCGCAGAGACAATCCACTGTTTTACTGTAAAATATTAGTGCTTTGGAGTTTAGTCCTGATGAAAATCATGATTGATCACATTTACGCCTTTCTAAACCCGC
Organism: uncultured Fluviicola sp.; assembly: GCA_964346075.1. GTDB lineage: Bacteria > Bacteroidota > Bacteroidia > Flavobacteriales_D > Crocinitomicaceae > Brumimicrobium. The sequence goes on from CAYFTH010000170.1 coordinate 1,015, forward strand.
TTCAAACCAATCCGTTTCCTGGCCACATCAACCTGAATCACCTCCACGGTGACATGCTCATGTAATTTTATATAATCTGAAGGGTGCTCTACGAATGTATCCGCCAGATTCGACTTGTGGATTAATCCATTTTCCTTGATTCCGATGTTGACAAATGCTCCAAAGTCGGTGACGTTGGTGACGATGCCGTTCAACGTTTTTCCTTCATGTAAATCTTCAATCGACTTCACCGTACTGTCAAATTCGAGTACTTTGATTTGTTTCCGCGGATCCCTGCCCGGCTTTTTTAGCTCTTTGATCAGATCATCGAATAAAAAATCATCGACATAAGGGAAATCAGCCTTCTTCAATCCGTCGAGTAGTGCTTTGTTACCGACAAAATCACTCAACTCCTCGCCTACCTGTTTAGCCATTTTCTTCACCACTGGGTACGACTCCGGGTGAACTGCGGAATTGTCAAGGATGTTCTTTCCATCAGGAATGCGCAGAAATCCAGCACATTGTTCAAAAGCCTTCTCACCCAAACGCGGAACGTTCTTAAGTGCTGTTCGTGTTTTAAACGGTCCGTTTTCTTTACGGTAATCCACCATACTCTTTGCTAACGATGATCCCAAACCAGAAACGTACGCCAACAAATAAGAGGAAGCGGTATTCACGTTAACTCCCACCTGATTCACACAAGAAACCACCACTTCATCCAGGCTGTCTTTCAAGAGTTGTTGATTCACTTCGTGCTGGTACTGCCCTACTCCAATCGATTTAGGATCGAGCTTTACCAATTCCGCTAATGGATCCATCAGCCTGCGACCGATAGAAGCTGCTCCACGAACAGTCACATCGTATTGCGGAAATTCTTCGCGACCAATTTTACTGGCGCTGTATATTGAAGCACCGTCTTCTGAAACGACAAAAACGTTCACATCGCGGTCGAAATGAATGCGCTTGACCATGTATTCTGTTTCGCGACTGGCCGTTCCATTCCCAATTGCAATTGCGTCAATTTTGTAGGCCTGAACCAACTGAAACAGTTTACTCTTCGCTCTACTCGCCTCTTTTTGTGGTGGATGTGGAAAAATCGTTTCATTCGTCAGCAAATCGCCGGATTCATCAATACAAACGACTTTACACCCCGTTCGATAACCGGGATCTATAGCTAAAATGCGCTTTTTTCCCAAAGGAGGAGCCAATAGTAACTGTCTCAGGTTATCAGCAAATACTTTGATTGCCGAAGCATCCGCTTGTTTCTTCTTTTCACTCAATGCTTCATTCTCCATGGAGGGATGGATCAAGCGTTTGTAAGCATCTTCACAGGCTAATTTCACCTGATCAGCGGCCTCATTGTTTCCCTTCACGAAAAAACGCTCACACAGATCAAACACGCGCTGTTCATCTACCACTACTTTAATTCTGAGCAGTCCTTCATCTGCGGCTCTGTGCATCGCCAAAAATCGGTAAGACGGAGTTTTCTTGATGGATTGCTTAAAGTCAAAGTAATCTTTGTATTTGTCAGCTTCTTCTTTTTTTGTTCCCACAACCTTAGACTGCAATGTTCCGTGGTTCTGATACATATCTCTAATTTTCGCACGCAAAACGGTATTCTCGTTCACCCATTCTGCGATAATATCCCGGGCACCTTGCAAGGCGTCATACGTCGTTTTTACTTCCCCTTTCACAAATCGCTCTGCTGCACCAACTACATCCTGATTGTTTTGCGCCATGATGATCTTAGCCAATCCTTCCAGTCCTTTTTTGCGGGCTTTTTCTGCGCGTGTCTGCCGCTTCTTTTTATACGGCAGGTAAAGGTCCTCGAGTACATGTTGGTCAAAGGTTGTTTCAATCTGTTTTTTTAACTCATCTGTCAGTTGATCCTGTTCTTCAATAGCTTTTAGTATCGTTTCCTGACGTTTTTTGGTTTGCTCAAACTGTTCATTTGCATCCCGAATATCGCCAATCTGGACTTCGTCGAGACCTCCCGTTGCTTCTTTTCGATAGCGAGCAATAAAAGGAGTAGTGGCACCATCTGCAATCAACTTGAGCACTGAATTGACCTGCTGTTCGCGAACATTGAGTTGTTGATGAATATAGTGTGCTGCCTCCATGTGATTTCCTTTTCTGAGCAGCAAAGTAAAGAAAATTCGGGTAATTGTTGGCTGGAAGAAGTGGTGGTTTTAGGTGTTTTTATCCACTGGGAGGACGCGTGGATTGTTGCTCGTCAATTAACAACTGTATTTTGTCCATTCCAGTGTCTTTCATTTCTTTTCTAAAGTCCATATTGACTTTAACGACACGTAAGCGCAAGTGTGGATTGTTAAGAACAAGCGCTTTTTCGAGCTTTAAAATATTCTTGCTGTACCGTCCACGCCAACTCGACCAGTACAAGACGAGTGTATAATCGTAATCCTTATATGTAGAATACGGGTAATCTGCACTCAGATGATCGTTTATGATGGTATCGTTTGCAATATGAAAAGCCGTATCAACGGTGTATCCACCTTTACTGATATTTTGAAGAAATGTGTAGTCTGAGGCAATGCATGACAAGCTATCCCCTTTCCTGCGCACCCTATATCCCGAACTGTTGAACAAGTCCCAGTTTTCAAACCCCCAGCCTGGTTCTTCAAGCTTTTTAATCAAGTTTGAAGTAGAAAGCATGATAAAATCATCGTTGCTGACGGCATGCCTATCATAAAACTTATTGATCCTCTTTTCTGAGGCCCAGTTGGGAATGAGCTTCGCGTTGTAATACACCTTGTAAAGTACAAGTCTGCAGGATGAAGCCAGCGTGAGTACTACAATAGCTGTTATAATCAAGGGGAGTCTTTTCATTTCTGACAATAGTGTCCGATAAAACATTTTAACACTACCGATCGAAATATAAGGGGGGAGTGTTCAAAAATATTCTTGCTTATTTTCTATTAATTTTCGCAATCATCGTCAGCAACATACTCACCATCTTCTCCTGAAATGGTTAAACATCCTTCATGTTCCTCTAACCAGTCACGGACGCAGGTAGCAAAATCATATCCTCCACCTTCGCAAACAACTTCTGGTTCGATGATATCTTCGTCCTTATCGACTAAAGTGAATGCGTATTCATTTTCCTTGTGATCAGCTTTTTTTACAACCAACAACTTATTGGAAAAGTTTGCATCTTCGTTAAATTTTTGCATAGCCATCAGTTCATCAATTAAATCATCCTCATGAACATACCAAGTTTGGTTATTTTTACTTGATGAATCCTCTTCCGACGTTTTTTGTTTATTTTCTGTTATTTCCGTCACATCATTCGACGATTCAACATTCGTTTTCGCTTCTTCCTTTTCGCAGGAAAACAATACCGCAGCAGCGATCAATAGGCTGCTCATCATTCCATTTTTCATAATACTAAATTTTAATTTAAGTTTAAAGCCAATCTTTTTGACTTTAA
>CAYFTH010000171.1:0-4395 GCA_964346075.1 uncultured Fluviicola sp.
GAACCCATCATCCACAATAAAAAAGTTGCCCAAAGCAACAGTATTTCTATTATTTCTTTCTAAAAAAAACGCGAACGGGAACACCTTCAAAGTCAAAATGCTCTCGCAGTTTATTTTCTAAAAATCGCTTATAGTTGTCGCGAATGTACTGCGGTAGATTACAGAAAAAAGCAAATGCCGGTGCGTGCGTTGGTAACTGTGAAACAAACTTAATATTGATAAATTTCCCCTTGATCGAAGGCGGTGGATTGTGTTCAATTTCCTTTAACATCACTTCATTCAATACAGATGTCTGGATCTTTTTAATGCGATTTTCATAGACACGCATAGCAGCTTTAAGCGCTTTATGAATGCGTTGTTTATGTAGTGAAGAGGTAAAAACAATGGGGACATCATTGAACGGCGAAAGTTGTTGCTTGATTTTGAGTTCCATATCGCGTGTCGTCTTGTGATCTTTCTCTATTAAATCCCACTTATTCACAAGTACAACCACCCCTTTATGATTCTTCTCACACATGTAATAGATGTTGAGGTCCTGCTTTTGGATACCTTCCGTAGCGTCGACTAGAAAAATACAGACATCGGCGCTTTCAATAGTACGGACAGAACGCAACACCGAGTAATATTCGATATCCTCATGCACTTTTGCTTTTTTTCGAATACCCGCAGTGTCAATCAACAGAAAATCAAATCCATAAGCGTTGTATCTCGTATTGACAGAATCCCTGGTCGTTCCCGATATAGGCGTAACAATATTGCGTTCCTTCCCTATCAGCGCATTAGCCAGTGAAGACTTACCGACATTTGGTTTACCAACAATGGCAAAACGCGGCAAATCTTCCTCGGTTTCAGCATCATCTGGTTCAAATTTGTCCACGATGGCATCCAGTAAATCTCCCGTTCCAGAACCATTAGTCGCCGAAAGGTCGAACACTTCGCCAACACCCATGGACCAGAATTCCGAAGACATACCGATCAATTTACTATTATCGACCTTATTGGCAGCGATGTAGACATCTTTATTCGTTTGTCGCAATAATTCTGCAACACGTTCGTCCAAATCTGTAATTCCGGTTTGTACGTCAACCATGAAGATGATTGCATTCGCTTCTTCTACAGCAATTTCTACCTGCTTGCGGATAGCATGTTCAAAAACGTCATCCGAACCTTTAACGTAACCTCCAGTATCAATGACTGAAAATTCCTGTCCATTCCAAAGGCCTTTTCCGTAGATACGATCGCGCGTTACTCCAGACTGACCTTCTACAATTGAGTGTCTTGATTCTGTCAGCCGATTAAATAGTGTTGATTTACCAACATTTGGTCTTCCAACAATAGCAATTATATTCCCCATAGCTTAATAGCCGTATTTTTTTAATTTCTTTTCATTATCGCGCCAGTTCTTGTCAACTTTCACAAATGTCTCTAGAAAAACTTTCTTTCCCAGAAACTTTTGGATATCGATACGACTGTCCCTGCCAATATATTTCAACTGTCGTCCTTTAGCCCCGATAATTATCCCTTTTTGCGAGTCCCTCTCTACGATAATCACAGCTCGAATACGTATTAGATCTGGTTCCTCCACAAAATCGGTCACCTCAACCTCACAAGCATAAGGTACTTCTTTTTTAAGATTTAAAAATATCTTCTCTCGAATGATTTCAGCTACGAAAAAACGCACTGGACGATCAGAGACACTCTCTTTATCAAAATAAGCCGGAGCTTCTGGCAACTGTTCCAGAATTAACTCTAGAATTGGTGCAATATTAAAATTGTGCTTAGCAGAAACCGGCAGCACTTGCGCATTTGGCAAAGTCTTTTGCCAATGTTCGAGACGTTCAGCGACTTCATCTTGTTGTTTAAGGTCAATTTTATTAACCAGACAAATAACAGGAACTTCCAAACGCTGGATACGTTCCAACGTTTTTTCATGATTCACGGTTCGCTCAAATACATCTGTTATAAAAAGTAATACATCAGCATCTTTAAGCGCCGTTTCGACATACGACATCATCGTATCGTGCAATTCGTAAGAAGCCTCAAGAACACCAGGAGTATCCGAAAAAACGATTTGATAGTCCTCTTCGTTAAGGATGCCGTGGATACGATGCCGGGTTGTTTGTGCCTTAGAGGTCACAATCGATAATTTCTCACCCAACAGCTGATTCATCAGTGTTGATTTACCCACATTAGGGCTACCCACAATATTAACAAAACCCGACTTATGGGTATTCTCTTCACTCATCATCGTTAATTCTCGACTACAAATTTACACATTCTATAAACAAAAAGAGGCCATCTATTGAATAGACAGCCTCTCACAACGTCTTAGGAAGAAATTATTTCTTCTCGTCGTCTTTTTTATCGTCATCCTTTTTCGGAGCCTCCTTTTTAGCTTTAGGAGCATCGTCCTTCTTGGCCTCTTGCTTAGCAGTATCCTTCTTCGCATCAGCATCGTCTGCTTTCGCAGTATCCTTTTTCGGTGCCTTTTTGGCTTCTCCTTTCGGAGCATCTTCGCTGGCCTTAGCCTTAGGAGCTTCCTCCTTTTTAGCTTCACCTTTCGGAGTATCTGCTTTTGACTTCGCTTCTTTCGCTTCATCCTTAGCGCCTTCAGTTTGCTTTCCAGCACCTTTATCAGATGATTTGTTTGCTTTGGAACCTCCTCCGCGACGTGAACGTCTCGTTTTCTTCTCTTTTGGTTCTTTCGTCATCAATTCATTAAAGTCTACAAGCTCAATCATACACATCTCAGCATTATCACCAAGGCGATTACCCAGGCGAATGATGCGCGTGTAACCTCCAGGTCGTTCACCAATTTTTGGAGCTACCTCGCGGAACAATTCCGTTACGGCATCTTTACTCTGCAAATAGCGAAAAACGATACGTCTGGAATGTGTATCATCCGTTTTTGACTTTGTTAAAAGCGGTTCAATATATACGCGTAGAGCCTTCGCTTTTGCTACTGTCGTTTCAATGCGCTTGTGCTCAATAAGAGAACATGCCATATTGGACAACATCGCTTTACGGTGCGCCGACTTTCTACTCAAATGATTAAATTTCTTTCCGTGTCTCATTTTAATAGCTTAATTCAGTTTCTACTCTTTGTCTAATTTATACTTAGACACATTCATACCAAAAGACAGTCCTTTTGATTCCACAAGGTCCTCGAGCTCTGTCAATGACTTCTTACCGAAGTTTCTAAACTTCAACAAGTCATTTTTATTGTAAGAGACCAGGTCACCTAATGTTTCAACATCTGCTGCCTTCAAACAATTCAATGCGCGCACTGAAAGATCCAAGTCAACTAACTTCGTCTTTAACAGTTGTCGCATGTGAAGTGACGTTTCATCAAATTCTTCCGTTTCAGATTTGATCTCACTATCGAGCGTAATACGCTCATCAGAGAACAACATGAAATGGTGAATCAAAATCTTCGCAGCTTCTTGAAGCGCATCTTTCGGATGAATTGAGCCATCCGTTTTAATATCGAAAATCAACTTTTCGTAGTCCGTTTTCTGTTCAACGCGGAAATTCTCAACTGCATATTTTACGTTCTTAATAGGCGTAAATATTGAGTCTATAAAAATCGTTCCGAAAGGTGCACCTTCTGTTTTATTTTCTTCTGCAGAAACATACCCGCGCCCTTTAATAATCTTGAGTTCGATATCGAGTTTCACAGAAGGTTCCATATTACAAAGCACGAGGTCAGGGTTTAGAACCTGAAAAGCAGAAGTAAATTTACCGATGTCTCCAGCAGTAAAAGTCTCTTGTCCTCCGATTGAAATAACCACTGTTTCCTCGTCTTGATCTTCAATTTGCTGTTTAAAGCGAACTTGTTTCAAATTCAGAACAATTTCAGTGACATCTTCAACTACTCCTTTTATAGTAGAAAACTCGTGTTCAACTCCTTCGATTCGAATAGATGAGATCGCAAATCCTTCCAATGAGGAAAGTAATATACGTCTTAAAGCGTTACCTACGGTAATACCATAACCTGGCTCCAATGGACGAAACTCGAATTGACCTTCGTGCTCATTGGATTCAATCATGATAACCTTATCCGGCTTTTGAAAATCTAAAATAGCCATGTTAATTCGTTATTTTTATTTAGAATATAATTCGACGATTAATTGTTCTTTGATGTTCTCTGGAATTAACTCCCTTGTTGGAACATTCATTACAGAGCCAGCCATTTTAGCTGAATCCCAATTTAACCAATCGTAACTTTTTGTATTTGCTGCTATAGAGTTTGTAATCGCTTCAAGCGACTTAGATTTCTCGCGCACACCAACTTCTTGACCAGGTTTAACACTGTAAGAAGGGATGTTTACCAATTGCCCATCTACAGTAATATGTTTATGAGAAACAAATTGACGGGCAGCGCTTCGTGTAGAG
>CAYFTH010000172.1:0-4370 GCA_964346075.1 uncultured Fluviicola sp.
TAATAATTTCAGCTGTTTTATAACGATAAGGAGTTGATCTAATGAATGAATTTTTGTTTAATCAAAAAGTTGCATTAGTGACTTGAATTCTGAAGAAAAAATGAAAGGCAGTAGTATAAAATACAATAGGTTTCGATTTAATCGGACAATATTGATTAACTACAAAAGATAGAAGGTAAAAATAGAATAGCTACAGGTTGAACCGCTAAGCGCGCAATGCGATGCACGGAGTCAGATCGAAGTGAAGAGGCCAAGAAGTCGCAAAACGGTGCATTCAGCAAGATGGGAGTAACCACCAAAAAGGAAAAAAGATGCAGCCATCATAAAGTGGAAATTTATTGTGGGGAATGCGTTTTTTGGGGTAAACAAGCGGATAAGCATATTATATTTTGTAACACGCTCGAAATAATTATATTCGGATGTACGTTGCGAACAGCATTCGGAAGTTACGATTAATAAATTATGGACAAACTCAAAGCTCCCTGGTACTACATTCCACTCCTCATTTTAGCAGGTGAAGCTGTTTTCGTGCTTCCATTTGTTATTGTCAGAGTTTTTAGACCAACAGTACTCGATATTTTTGGGCTTAACAATGTAGAATTGGGCATTTGTTTTTCTGTATATGGCGTAATCGCATTGGCTTCTTATTTCTTTGGTGGACCACTCGCAGACAAGTTTCCACCGCGAAAACTCATCGCTATATCACTTTGGCTCACTGGTGCTGGCGGACTCATTTATGCAACGTTTCCCAATTTTACATTATTAAATATACTTTACGGGTATTGGGGGATCACCACGATCTTTCTATTTTGGGCACCGATGATCAAGGCAACCCGCGCCTGGGGAGGCAAAAATGCGCAAGGTAAAGCATTTGGTTTTCTCGATGGTGGACGCGGTTTAGTGGGTGCTTTATTCGGTTTATTCGGAGTCCTTGTTTTTGCCTGGTTCATCTCTTCGGAGGTGAGTATTGCATCGCTCGGAGAACGTCGCGAATCACTCCGCTATGTCATTTTGCTATCTACTGGCATCATTTTTATCATTGGAGCACTCGTTTGGTTTTTTATGAAGATGCGTGGAAATGCAGAAAAATCCATCATCCTGGACAAAATAAGTCTTGCTCAAGTTGGTCAAGTATTGCGACTACCAGCAGTAATTTTGTTAATGATCATCACCATGTGCGCATATATGGGATATAAAGTGACAGACATCTTTTCATTATACGCTCAAGACGTTATGGGTTATGATCAAGTCGAATCAGCAGAAGTGGGTACATTTCTACAATTCATAAGACCCGTTGCAGGGGTATTGATGGGTTTTTTGGCTGACCGCACACAAACTACATCCTGGTTACTTTCTAGCTTTGTGTTCACCTTTTTAGGATCATTGCTCTTTGCGTCAGGTCTAATTGCCAGTTCCAGCACCATACTTTTTTTTATTTCTATACTTATTATAGCCACCGGTATTTATGCAGCACGCGTCTTATACTTCGCGGTAATGGATCGCGGCAACATTCCTTTAGTTTTAACCGGAACAGCAGTCGGTTTGATCTCTATTATAGGCTACACACCAGATATTTTTGCCGGTCCTTTGATCGGTGTTTTATTGGATCAAAGTCCGGGTAGAGCAGGTCATCAACACGTTTTTTGGGTGCTGGCGTTATTTTCGTTCGTAGGCGGTGCTGCCTCTTGGTTTTATCATCGCAAGTATGGGAAATAATTCGCTCCGTGAACTCCAAATTGCTGTTCCATTCTCAAATGAAAAAGCAACCATTGAGCACACCAAAAAATTTTTCAGGTATTATATTAAAAAGGAAACAGGTACAAAGGCTAATTGAGAAGAATAATTGAATGATATACTGCAGGCTATAAAAAGCAGTTTGCTATATAAAACTACACTGCGAAGTAATAAAGCTAAATTATTGGATAACAACCTATTTTTAAATAATTTTACATCCTATTAAAAGCAACCTATGAAAAAAATACTACTTCTATCACTTTTATTGATTTCAAGTTTTGGATTTGGTCAGGGACCTGTTCTTGATTGGCAAAAATCACTTGGGGGCTATTCTAAAGATCTCGGATACTCCATTAAGCAAACGACAGATGGAGGCTTTATCGTTGCTGGAAGTTCTGAATCCACTTTTCCAGGTGTAACATTGAATAATGGAAGTAAAGACTTTTTAGTTTTTAAAATAAATGCCTCGGGAAATGTCACCTGGAAAAAGTTATTTGGTGGTTCTGGAAGTGATGAAGCATATTCAATCCAACAAACCACGGGTGGAGGGTATATTGTTGCTGGGGAGTCTAATTCTATTGATGGAGACGTAACAGGAAACAATGGTTCTAAAGACTATTGGGTTGTAAAACTAAATACAGCAGGTGACATCAACTGGCAAAAATCACTTGGTGGTTCAGGAAACGATATTGCAGAATCAATTCAATTAACCACAGATGGAGGTTATATTGTTACTGGAAGTTCTGAGTCTAATGATGGAGACGTAACAGGAAACAATGGTTCTATAGACTATTGGGTTGTAAAACTAAATGCAGCAGGTGACATCAACTGGCAAAAATCATTAGGTGGTTCGCATCCAGCAGGCGATGAAGCACAGTCTATTCAACAAACAACAGATGGAGGATATATTGTTGCTGGAAACTCTGCTTCAAATGATGGAGACGTGACAGGCAATAATGGGATGAGAGACTATTGGGTTGTAAAACTAGATACAGTTGGAAACATCAACTGGCAAAAATCACTTGGTGGTTCTTTGAATGATGAAGCATACTCAATACAACAAACTACGGATGGGGGTTATATAGTTGCTGGAGGGTCTGCTTCAAATGATGGAGATGTAACTGGCAATTTTGGAGGTGGAGATTGTTGGATTGTAAAGTTGAATGCTACTGGAAATATTACTTGGCAAAAAACGCTTGGTGGTTCTTCGGTTGAGGAGTTCTATTCAATCCAACAAACCACAGATGGAGGATATGTTGCTAGCGGGGTTACTCGTTCTAGTGATGGAGATGTAACAATCAACAATTCATTTGCCGAATATTGGGTTGTAAAAATAGATGAGTTTGGAAGTATTCTTTGGCAAAAACCATTGGGAGGTTCTCAAGATGAATATGCACAGTCAATCCAACAAACCACAGATGGAGGGTATGTTGTTGCTGGGTACTCTTACTCCAGCAATGGAGATATAACAGGAAATCACGCATCTGCCGACTATTGGGTTGTTAAATTGGATACCTCAAAAATATACGGAAAAGTTTATAACGATTTAAATGGAAACTGCATAATGGAAGCTAATGAGCTTAACTTAGCAGGTATACCAGTAATCATTAGTCCTGGAAGCTATACTGCACAAATCAATAATCATGGATTGTGGTACCTTGACTCACTCTCCATCGGTACATACACTGCAACCATTGATACCACGAATTTAAATTGGACACCAACCTGCCCCGTATCACAGAGCTTTACCGTTGCTGATCCACAATCTTATACTCCGGGACCTGATTTTGGAATGGTCAACAATAATCCATGCAGTAGTCCTGACATCAGTATTCATGCACCTTTCTTGAGAAGATGTTTTACTGATCAGGTTGTATATGTTCAAGCGTGTAATGAAATTACGGCTACAGGAGCATTGAACTCAGCCTATGCAGATGTTGAACTGGATTCTTTGCTCACTCCTACTTCATCATCAATTCCCTATACTCCGCTGGGGAATGATATGTACAGGTTTCAATTGGGTAATTTGAATCCTGGTCAGTGCGTTGATTTCACCATCAATACAACTGTCAGTTGTGATGCAATACTGGATGAAACATTGTGTTTGAATGCTTCTTTATATCCCGTGGATAGTTGTGCGTTGGATTCTGATCCTACCGATCCTTTACCTCCAAATTATGGAAATAACCCTAATCTTGTAATGCCACAACCGTGTACACTGCCTTGGGACAAATCTAGTTTACAGGTCGAAGGATGGTGTCAGGGAGACTCTGTTCAGTTCTCTATTACCAATACAGGCGATCTTGGAAATGGAGATATGGATTGTTATTCGCCAGTGCTTCTCTACGTAAATGATACTCTAGTTGCTGTAGATTCTGTTCAATTACAGGGGCAAGAAACAATTTATTTCTCATATCCCGCAAACGGCGAGACGTGGATATTAGCAGCGGAACAACATCCACTTCACCCAGGTAACTCTCATCCTAATGCGCATGTCGAACTATGTGGGTCTGATTCGACTCAGTGGATTCCTAATATGGTTAATAATTATTCTCATGACGATGCGGATCCCGTTGATGATATTTATTGTGGAATTGTTACGGGAAGTTATGATCCCAATGATAAAAGAGGATTCC
>CAYFTH010000173.1:0-4363 GCA_964346075.1 uncultured Fluviicola sp.
GTTAGAAGAAATATTTTTTTAACTAAATGTGTTCTCCCCATAAAAATTACGTTGACCCGTTACTAAGAGCCGGCTTCATTGTTTATGCTCAATTCACTAGCGTTGACTTGTCTTATTCATGCAATCATTCCTTAATCTTTCACTATTTTCGTAAGAAAAATGTGAAATGAGAGCTGTTTTTATCTTATCGTTTTTTATTTGTTGGTCATCGTTATCATGTGCTCAATTACAAATGGAAAGAATTATGAAGGGTTACGATTTTATCGGTCACCCACCTGAAGATGTAGCGTGGTCTGCAGACGGTCGTTCCATCTATTTCGCTCAGCATCATATGGATGATCAACGGCTGGAGTATCAGTATCACCTCTCAACTGGCAAGATTGATACCCTTGAAAATAAAACGAAAAGAATCGAAATGCATGCTGATGCTAAATCTAACTTTTTCAGTTTAGAGAAGAACGCACTTTACAGTATTCATGCCGAGAAGAATGTGAAACGCAAGCATTTCGCATCATCGGATAACAAATGGAACCTTCAACATGTCAATGATGCAAATACTGTTTATTTTGTAAAAGATCATGAACTTTACAAGTTTGACCGTAAAAAAGCACAACTCTTGCAGATTACAGATTTCTCGCAGGAAAAAGATCCAACGGAGAATAATTATTTAGAGCGACAAGAACAAGTCCTTTTTGAGCATTTTTCGGCGCCACAAAAAAACACACATTCATCCCTTTACCCCATAAAACTTGAATTGAAGGATCATAAACTGGAAAATGTTCAAATTGATCCCAGCGAGAGGTATATCATTTTTCGAACGGCTAAAAAAACAAAGTCTAAACGGACGCAATACATGCAATTCATCCATCGTACTGGTTACGCTCATGTTCAAAAAGCACGGCCGAAAGTGGGCACGGTATTTCCTCCCGAAGAAAAAATATTCTTACACGCTATCAAAGCAGATACAACTTATCAACTCGATTTCTCAAACCTTACTGGTTTACAACGCGCCCCTGCCTATTATTCGAATTATAACCGAGATCTCAAATTAAAAGCACCCAAGAACCTTCATTTCAATTACGTTTCATTTTCTCCTTCCGGTGATCGGGCACTTTTTGTTATTCGAAGTTTTGACAATAAAGATCGCTGGTTAGCGAGTTACGATTATGCCAAAGGACAATTGGAGGAAATTGATCACCAACATGATACAGCGTGGATAGGTGGTCCGGGAATCAGTTCATGGAATGCTTCGAGTGGAAACACGGGGTGGTTCGAAGATGGAAACACTATTTACTTCCAAAGTGAAGTTTCAGGTTATGCACATCTATACACTTATGATCTAACAACGCATAAAAAAAACGCCATAACGAAAGGTGAATTTGAAATTCATGATGTGCAACTAAGTGCAGACGAAAAGTCGTTCTACATAACTTCTAATCGCACGCACCCCGGCGATCGCAATTTTCACCGGTTGAATATTCGTACGGGAAAATGGTCTCCTATTCTCACGGGGCGCGGCGCTCAAAAAGTCCATATAGGACCCAATGAAGCGTATTTGGCCGTTCTTCATTCGAAAAGCAATGAACCTTGGGAGCTTTTTTACGCAAAAAATGAGCAAAATACAGAACTTCAGCGGATCACGAATTCACTGACACCATCATTTTCATCGTATCCCTGGATCGCACCAGAAATAGTATCCATTTCGACCTCAGATTCTACGCAATCGAACGCCCGTGTATATCGACCCGCTGACAGTCTTCACAATGGTGCTGCTGTAATTTTTGTACATGGTGCCGGATACCTGCAAAATGCGCATCACTACTGGAGCAATTATTATCGCGAATACATGTTTCACCACCTCCTCATTGAGCGGGGGTTTACGGTACTGGATATTGATTATCGGGCCTCTGCCGGTTATGGTCGGAATCATCGCACTGCTATTTACAGACATATGGGAGGTGCTGATTTGGAAGATCAGCTGCATGGTAAATCGTGGCTCGTTGAAAAAGAGGCTATTGATCCTGATCGCGTTGGTATCTATGGCGGTTCTTATGGCGGTTTTATTACACTTATGGCGTTGCAGAAGCACCCGGGAACCTTCGCTTGTGGTGCTGCACTTCGTTCTGTTACTGACTGGTCTCACTACAATCACGGTTATACTTCGAATATTCTCAATACGCCTAAGTTAGACAGTCTCGCCTATCAACAAAGCAGTCCCATTTATTTTGCTGATCAATTATCAGATCCTCTTTTGATGTTGCACGGTATGGAGGATCATAACGTACAGTATCAAGATGTCGTCCGATTGAGTCAACGCTACATCGAACTGGGAAAAACGGATTGGAATCTAATCGGATACCCCGTCGAGCCGCACGGATTTAAAACAACAGCTTCCTGGACGGATGAATACCGAAGAATTTTAAACCTTTTTGAAACACATTTAACGAACGCAGAAAAATGAAAAAGAAATTCGTTGTTTTAGATACCCTTGAGGATATGAAGAAGTCTTATGCACTTTTGTGTATACTCTATCCGTCTAATTTTTCGATGAATGATTACATGAATTTATTACAGGAAATGCGCTCAGTGCATTACAGACAGGTGGTCTGTCTTCATCAAGAGAAAGTGATTGCTGTTGCAGGAATCAGTACCGGTACGAAACTCTGGTGTGGCAAGTATATGGATATGGACAACTTTATCGTACATCCTGAATATCGTTCGCAAGGAATTGGTGATAAGCTGATGAAATATATTTTCAATATGAGTCGAGACGAAAACTGTGCTTTATTATCGTGTGACGTTTATAATGAAAATTACGATGCCCAAAAGTTTTATATGAACCATGGTTTTATCCCACGTGGAAACCATTTCATAACGATTCATAACAAAAATTTAGACCTCGCACCTCACGATTAACAGAAAAAATAAAACAAAATCGCTCAATTGTAGTTTAGTTTAGTACAAAGTTACCAGAAATGAAGCAATTTGATATACCGACATTTTACCGTTCTCCGATTATTTCAGAGGTCAAAAAAGTTCGAAAAACGCTGGACCCCAGAAAAAAAGATTTCACACCAACTGTTTTGGACTTCGGTCCTGTAGAAATCTATATTGCGCGCCATTTTGGATTTTGCTATGGTGTCGAAAATGCCATCGAAATATCATATAAGGCATTGGAAGAAAATCGCGGAAAAGCTATTTATTTGTTAAGTCAAATGATCCACAACCCCGCTGTAAACGAAGATCTTGAATCACATGGTATCCGATTTTTACAAGATACTGAAGGCAATGAATTAATTCCATTTGACCAGCTCTCTGAAGATGATGTAGTGATTGTTCCCGCATTTGGAACCACCCTGGAAATTGAGCAACTCTTGCAGGATAAAGGTGTTGATATTCAAGCGTACAATACGACGTGCCCATTTGTTGAGAAAGTCTGGAATCGCTCTAAAAAATTGGGTAAGGATGATCATACCATCATTATACACGGAAAACACAATCATGAGGAAACGCGTGCAACATTCTCGCACAGTGCGGCTAATGCTCCATCTGTCGTGGTCAAAAACCTGGAAGAGACAAAACTACTCGCGCGATTTATCACCAATGAATTGCCAACTACTGAATTTTTTAAACGTTTCGAAGGACGCTACAGTGCCGGATTTTCACCAGAACGTGATTTAAAGAAAGTAGGTGTCGTGAATCAGACCACGATGCTCGCCTCCGAGACACAAGAAATAGCAGATTATGTGAAAAACGTAATGATCGGTAAATATGGGGCTGATCATTTAAAAGCGCATTTTGCTGACACAAGGGATACGCTTTGTTACGCAACGAACGATAATCAAAATGCAACTTATGGCCTAATGGAAGCTTCTGCGGATCTCGCGTTGGTTATAGGTGGGTACAACAGTTCAAACACTACGCATTTAGTAGAGCTATTGGAAGAAAAATACCCTACCTATTTTATTGAAGGAGTTCATAAAATAACAAATGACGAGCAAATAGAAGCTTTCAACATTCATCAGAAGCAAGCACATAAAAAAGAATCTTTTCTTCCCCATAAAGAAAAAGATAAGATCATCATTACCTCAGGTGCTTCGTGTCCAGATGCTTCCGTGGATCAGGTATTACATAAAATTCTTTCTTTCTATTCAAACACCAATTCTGTGAAGCACGTGCTAAAATCTTTTGCCGAAAAAAATGCTAAATAAGCGGTCCTATGCTTGTTAAACAAAATCTAATTATTACTTTTGCGGCGGGGTAAGTCTTGTACGACCAGCTCCCTCTGAATCCCCCAGGACGGGAACGTAGCAAGGGTAAGAGGTTGTAGCGGTGCGATGCAAGTAGCTTACCCCACTTTTTT
>CAYFTH010000174.1:0-4275 GCA_964346075.1 uncultured Fluviicola sp.
AATGAAGACTATTTGAGAAAACTCTTAAAAATAAAAGTGT
The DNA here is from genome assembly GCA_964346075.1 of uncultured Fluviicola sp. Lineage (GTDB taxonomy): Bacteria > Bacteroidota > Bacteroidia > Flavobacteriales_D > Crocinitomicaceae > Brumimicrobium. Next base: position 41 of record CAYFTH010000174.1, read on the forward strand.
GAGTTTGCCCTGCCTATCCCCTGAATATGCTTTGGATCTATCCATTTTTTTTGTATATTCACGAGTTCTGATGGTAAATTGACCAGTGACCATACAAGAAAACCTCCCAATGATATTGAAACGTTTCCTTTTAGCCATTATTTTGAGCCTAATACTACTTCAACATTCAAGTGTCATTAATGCACAACAAATTCAGAATAAAAATGAACTCTTGATAAAGTTTTCACCGCTTCATTTATTAAATCCTAATATGCCCCATTTGACTTTAGGACTTGAGTACAAATTGAAAAAAAATATAAGCTTTGAATTTGCTTACGGGAGAAGAATTATGGATCAAGGAGTCTTACCTTATTTGAATTACCATTTATCTGGTAAAAAAGAAAATCTATCATATTTTGATTCAATTGTTACTCCTTCGTTTGGTGAAAGAATACACTTTGAATTAAAATACTATATTCAAAAAAATGGAGATTATGAAGCCTATATTGGATTAGCTTATTATAGAATTTTAGACACTCGAAATATGAGAATCACATATTTCAAACCAGACCCTACAGATCCAAATGCGAGTACTGGTGCCTATGAACATACTGCTATAAAAAAAAGAATTCATATCATCGATTTAATGGTTGGAGGCATTGTAAAGTTTGAAAAGCTATATCTTGAACCTTATTTCATGCTAGGACTGAAACATAAAAACCAAAAATATATTAAAAACGAATTTGAAGCACTCGGTTATACTTCATACCGTCACTTCATTTGGGATCAACCAATGAATGCTTTTAGACCAAGTATCAATATTGGGTTTAGAATTTCTTACCCTATCTTTTAAATAATCATTTCAAATAGACATGAATTTTCATTCTCTGCCACATAAAAAAACAGTAAATTAGAGAGAAGGCTAAAACGTTTTACTATATTGGTCATAAGTAATTATTGATTAAGTGATTAATCGATAGTAAAAGTATAAATCAAAGGTCATTGCTAAACCGAAAAGTTCGGGCAAGAAATCCCCAACCACTCATAGCCGATGACCGTTGAAACTACAAACCTTAATGAACAAGAATCTCATCTATATTATCTTACTTTCAATAATACTCTTCTTGAGTTGTTCAGGTGAATCAAATAAAGGAAATAAACAAGAACGGGATAAGACTGTAAATAACAAGATGGATATGCATATGGATACGGTTTTTAAAGTAAAAGCGTATGAAAATTGGTCAAATTATCAGTCCTTGAGTAAGCAAAGATCAATAAAGTTCAAACTTACGAATGGGTTTCCACACAATTGCATAGTACGCCCAAGCTTCGAGAAGTGGCAAAATGGAAAATTGATTGATTCGGATTATTTCAGTGTATCTTTAAAGATGAAGAGTACTGCCGATCTGGCTTTTGATTATACCTATAAGCCAGATTCTAGTGCTATGAATGTTAGCGTTGAAAATGAATTTGGTGGAACCTTTGATGCAAAAGTTGAAATTCCATTCAATACTGTTGATAGTTTATATGTAGATGTAATAAACAAGGTGTCAGCCTTTACCTCTTCTGATGAGCTGCTGATTGGTGTTATAGCCCCGGAAAATGATATTAAGAGATGGTACAATACAAATTCAATTAAAAATGGTGTCTATTTTAAAGTCAACTTATTAAAGGAATAGTAAACAATTTCTAATCGAGTAGACGGTTCCGCCGGATAAACTAGCGGAGTGCGTTTACTGATGCTAAGATCAGCATCAATGATATAACAGCTCTGCTGAGTTTGCCGAAGTACGATCCCGACGAAAGATGCTGACTGGTCGTATCTTAATCAGCATTTTATTCGCTGTTTTCCTCAAAAATAGAGAAAAAAAGCCATTTCTCTGAGGTTCAAACGAAATTCGTTTGAAAATGAGTAGAAAATAGCGAATAAAATGGAGTTGGGCTAAGCCGCATCGTGGGTACTATGGGAATAGTATTAGTTGGCTCTGTTCGATTTAGCAGTTTTCGGGTTTTTAGCGTATTGATTATGTCTGGTTTTACTATAAATCTCTTTTAATTCATTCATTTTAGTTAATAATTGGACATACTTTTCCTGTTACGGCTTTGTGCCGTTTGAAAAGAAGTATGTCAAAGAGCGTTTTATTCTATTTACTTCAAGAAGGAGCTTTTACTAAAGCTGCTTTGATGCGCATTTTCCCTTTTTTGCATTTGGTACACTTAAAAGGATCAGATTTTGTCAAGCTACGATAGACTTCATATCCATTTAACCCAACAAGCTCAGGAATGAACGTGAGTTTATCCATAAGACTCATGCATTGCTCTACGTTTTCTTGTAAAAGTCGAAGTGATAAAAATCCAAAATATCTGATTTTACTAAAACCGCTAGGTAAAATGTGTTGCATAAAACGCCTGATAAACTCATGCTCTTCAAGTGTCATTACTTTTCGAAGACCTGCGTTTTTATAGTCTTTGTAAGAAAAGCTCACTTTCCCGTTTTCGTGTTTGATTAACCTGTGATTAGATATGGCTACACGATGCGTATAGTTTCCTAAGTAATTAATCAGATTTTCAGGTGAAGCGAATGGCTTTTCACTATAAACTACCCATTTTTTCTTATAACAAAGTGTTTTTACCTGCTCAAAATCAACTGTGTCATCGGGTAACTTTATCTTTCCTTTTTCAAAAAATTTTTGAAGTAAGTCAACCATGATTCCTCTGAAAACACCACTGAGAACCTTCACTGGAAGAAAGAACTTTTCATGTGAAGGGATCCATTCAGTACTATCCTCAGATAAACCTCCTGCTGGAACGATCATGTGAACGTGTGGATGATATGCTAAAGTCTGTCCCCAAGTGTGCAGCATTCCAACAGCCCCTGTTTGAGCTCCTAAATACTTGGTGTTTCTACCACATTGAGAAATTGCTTTTCCTGCTGCCTTAAAGAGTATTGAATATGCTTCTCTTTGATTTATATAAAAAAGTTTGTTAAGGCTTTCTGGAACAGTAAACACTAAATGAAAGTACTTCACAGGAGGTAAATTACCCGAAAGCTTATCTACCCACTGTGCCTTTTTTACAAACTGACATTTAGGACAGTGGCGGTTTCTGCAAGAGTTGTAAGACTGTTTGGTATTCTCGCAGTGATCACATGCTTGTAAATGTCCACCTAGCTTTTGTGTTCGGCAGTTAACAATAGCATGATATGCCTTTTGTTGGACTTCGCATAATCGATTATTTTCCAAATACGAAGTGGACTGAGCGGCAAAAATGTCTGCTAGCTCTAACTGTTGTCTTTTGTTCTCCATACCGTATTTGTTAGATTTCCATTTCTTCAAGTGGTGAGCTCACATTGGAAGGGTTAAAGTTCGTCAAGTGCAAATAACGTGAAGTAGTTTTGATAGAAGTGTGACCCAAAAACTCTTGAATGAGTTTTAAGCTTACTCCTTTTTCCAAAAGATGTGTAGCAAAACTATGTCGCAAAGTGTGGCATGATACGTTTTTAGTGATTTTTGCACGCTCAGCACTTCGTTTAACTATCTTTTCGATGGTAGTTTCGCCAACCTGTCTTCCTAATCTTCCATTGGGTTCAAAAAGAAAGGTTTTCGGTCGATTAAAACGATAATGTAACCGTAGTAGTTCAAGTGCCTTGGTGGAAAGCAATGTATACCGATCTTTCCTTCCTTTTCCTTGCTTAACTTTAATAAGCATTCTTTCGGAATCGATATCGGCGGGTTTTAGTTGTAGTAGCTCCATGCGTCGCAGTCCAGATGAATACATAATAGTAAGAATAGCCCTGTGTTTTACATTTGCTGTTAAAGCAATCATTCTCTGCACCTCTTCAACAGAAAGAACTTCTGGCATTTTGACTGGTCTTCGAGGTCGTTTGATTTTAAAACCATCCCATTCTCGCTGCATTACATCTTCTGTAAATATCTTAAAGGCACTAATGTGCTGATTAATATAAGAGGTTGAACATTGCTTTACAGTTAACGCATGATGCAAATAATTTTTCAAATCAGCAATGGTTAACTGACTCAATGGCTTTGACACTCTTTTCTCAAAAGCTGTCATAGTTTGACAATAAGAGTTTACCGTACGTTCACTGTAATTACGGTATTCCATCTCTCTTTTTAGACGTTGAACGTCCTTCGAAAATGAATTTTTCATACAATAAAATTTAAAGTTTAAGACCTTAAATTTATCGTATTCAATTGGTAGTGGAAATTGCCGATTTGGTAAAATCGGTTTAGTTCAAC
>CAYFTH010000175.1:0-4230 GCA_964346075.1 uncultured Fluviicola sp.
ACGCACGGCCATGCGTCTGTACATCTTCTTCCTGAATGAAAACTGTATCTAATTCTTCAACCAGCTGTTTTCCTTCTTCGCTTAAATTCACCTTAGCTAAACGGCTTTCATAATAAATCCTTACGGTTGCTCCATCATCTACTGCCTGTGCAATATCGTAAACGTCAATATAGTTACCAAAAACCGCAGGGGTATTTACATCCGTGTTTTCAATAGGTGTACCGGTAAACCCGATATAAGTAGCATTTGGTAAAGCGTCCCGCATGTATTTGGCAAAACCGTACACGATTTTCTTACCTACAACATCACCCGCTTCATTCTTGTCATCAATTGTTTTTGCTTTGAAACCGTATTGTGTTCTGTGAGCCTCATCTGCAATTACGATGATGTTTTCTCTTTGTGATAACGTTTCATAAACATTTCCTTCATTCGGCTGAAATTTTTGGATAGTTGTGAAAACAACACCACCGGAAGCTACTTTGAGTTTTTCTTTTAAATCTTCACGGCTTTCTACCTGTTTGGGTTCCTGCCTTAAAAGCTGTGTTGATGAAGCGAATGTATCAAATAGTTGGTCGTCCAAATCATTTCTGTCGGTTATTACTACAATGGTAGGATTATCAAGCGTTAAAACAATTTTCCCTGTAAAGAAAACCATTGAAAGAGATTTTCCGCTTCCTTGCGTATGCCAAACTACACCACCTTTTCTATCTCCTTTTGGTTGATTTTTCACACCGGTTAATCCATAGGATTCGGGTGATTCCTGCACGAAATTTCCCTCCTGGGCCGGGGAATAGCTGGAAGCCCTTAAAGTGGAGACAATAGCTCTGTTTACAGCATAATACTGGTGGTAGGCTGCCATCTTTTTTTCTGTAGTAAGGGTTGTGATTCCTGAAGCAGATTCTTCTCTTTTGGTTTTTTCAAAAACAATGAAGTAGCGGATTAAATCCAATAAAGTTTCTTTATTTAACATTCCATTTACCAGTGTCTCCAACTCAGAAATATAACCATGCTGCCAACTACTGGATTCAGATTTTTTCGCTGCCTTTATTTCAATTTCATCATTAAAAAAATATGGTTTGTTTCTTTTTGCTTCTATCTCTCTTTTTATCCACTTTCGGCCGAAGCCAGTTTTTAACTCCTTTTCTCTTTTTACAGCTTCCTCTCTTGAGGGTAGTATTTCGTGATGAATTATTTTTAATGGTCTATGATTTTTTGTCCAACCTGCACCTTCTCCGGAAATATGTTGTTGCCATCTTTCTTCTATATTTGATGTTTGTCCAATGTAATAACTATTATTTTCACATTCAATCACATATACAAAAAATTTGTTGTACAAAAACTCCTTGCCATCAGCAGATTTTCTGCCTGTGCGTTGCACGCAGACAGGCCAGGTCATGAAACGGCTCATTCCGGCAGAAATAGTCCCAGCTTTAGCCTCTAAGCCATCTGATATGATTGTAAATGCGTTATATGTGAATAAGCTGGGTATAGTTGACTTATAGGTTTGAATTTGATTAAATGCAGTCTTAATCGTGGCTTTTTCGTCAGCTGCATTTTTCAATTCCAATACAACCAATGGAATTCCATTCACAAACAAAACAACATCAGGACGTTTATTGATACCATCTTCAACAACGGTAAACTGATTGGCTACAATAAATTCATTATTTTCAGGCGTATTAAAGTCAATCAACCAAACTAAATCACCTCTTTCGTCTCCGTCCTTCTGATACGTTACCTTGCTACCCTCAGTGAGCATCCGATGAAATTTTTCATTATTCGTGATAAGCTCCGGTGAATGAATCCGGTTCAATTCTTTTACAGCTTCATTCTGTATTTCAGGAGGAATTGTGGGATTTATTCTTCTAACCGATTCACGCAATCTGCTTAATAGTAAAACCTCTTCATAGCTTGTTCTTTCAGGTGTTTCTCCGCCTGCCTGTCCTGCGGACGCAGGACAGGTCATGGGCTATGTTTGGGGCATAAATGTATTCGTAGCCATTATGCGCTAAAAGTTTAATGGTGAATTCTTCGATGGTATTTTCGGTTATATTTGTATTCATTTTTTCTTTTTTGCTTTCTGCTCTATCGCTTTTAAGCTTTCCAAATAGTTTTTTTCTGCTTCGCTTAATGTTTTCTGTTGATACTTTTTGTATTCGTTGGTAGCTTTTTCTACGGCCTTGTCGTAACTTACCAGTCCTGCTCCCTGCAAAAGTTTTTCGCCGCTCATGGTCAAAATACGGTCTAAATGTGCAGCCCAATCATTCATTGCCATCGGTTGTTGACGCTCAGCCTGTCGTTCGGCAAAGTCTAAATAACCCGAAACAATTTGCCCCAGGGCCCGCAGTTCTTTTTCGTTTAAATAATTCTTTGCAACTACCACGTCTTTCAAATAAGGACGATTGCCCGGAAAAGTCATTAAACCCATAAATTCCTTTTCGGCATCAGCACGGTTAAAAATTACTTCGGCCGCAGTATGACCGTGAACAGCATAATGGATTTTATTTTGTACTTTTTTGAAGAACGCTATGGAAACATCGGCTTTGGGATCGTAATCGATGCTGGTGGCATATATATCCAACACCTGGCGGTAAAATACTTTTTCCGATGCGCGAATGTCGCGTATTCGCTGCAGTAGCTCTTTCCAGTAACCACCACCGCCGAGATTTTTCAGGCGCTCATCGTCCATTGTAAAGCCTTTACGAATATATTCGTTGAGGCGTTTGGTTGCCCACTGGCGAAATTGTGTGCCACGCAACGATTTCACACGATAACCAACCGAAATAATTACATCAAGATTGTAATGATTTACTTCGTAATTTTTGCCGTCAGCGGCAGTTGTTCGGAATTTCCGAACAACTGAATTTTCGTCTAATTCACCCTCTTCAAAAATATGCTTGATGTGTTCGCTGAGGGTTGACTTTGCCTTACCAAACAACATACCCATTTGGTCCTGCGTAAGCCAAACGGTTTCATTTTCAAAACGAACATCAACTGAAATTTTTTCGTCCTGGGTTTTAAAGATGATAAAATCTGATTGTTCGTTGTTTTTCATTGGTTGCATATTTTTATTTCACTATTCATTAGTTTTGGCAGCATGTCATGGGCATAAATGTATTCGTAGCTATTTCGCTCCAATAATTTTATGGTTAATTCTTCTATGGTATTTTCGGTTAATCTTGTCATTTTTGAGCATCATTTTCACTATTATTTAACCATCGTTTGCAAGTTTCTTCATAAGGTATTTGCAAATCTGTCAACCATCGTTTAATGAATTTTGGATTATGACTGTTCGGGGTTGGTGAAACATCAGCTATTTTTACCTGAATGGGAGTTTTTACACAATCTCCGGTTATTATTGCATGTTGCTGTGGAATAATGGGTAACTGATTCAATATATCAGTATTAGCACTTGAAACCAAACCTTTAACGTATTTTTGATCATCAGGATTTTGTAAACGATGTATAACATATGAATTACATTGTGATAGAACCGTTTTAGATAACTCTGAAGGGCGTTGACTACATACAATTAGCGAAATCCCATATTTTCGGCCTTCTCTTGCAATCCTTTCAAAGACACGTTTAGCAACAGATTCTTTAGTTTCTGCTATATAATTCTGAGCTTCTTCCAATACTATTACAATCGGATATTTTCCCCTTTTATTTGGAACAAAAAAAGAAACAAATTCTAATATTATTCGCCCCAACAAAGCAGTTACAGTTTCTAAAACTTCATATGGCAATTGTGATACATCAATAATCGAAATTTGATTTGTTTTTTCAGGTTGATTGGATGTGATACCATTATTGTATTTTTTGATGAAGTTTTCATTAGCTTCACTTCCAAAATATCTGTTAAAATCACCTAATAAGAAAGCAATAAATTGAGGCAGAACTTTTTTATTCACATCATCATAATTTTTTAACATCAAGGGTATTGCCATGCGTTTATCATTTAAAAAACTATTCATGCGCAAACGTAAAGTTGATACAAATTCTGCAATTCGATTATTGGAACTACCCTCTTGACTTATAGCTTGATCAAGAAATTTTGTACATAGCTCCTGATAATTAAACCATATGGGTAAATCAATATTTTGTTCACTTGTAATTTGTTTTTTTATAGATTCTTTATTAGATATATCAAATAGCTCTTTAATCTTTATTTTAATGGGAAGCTGTGCGGCGGCATTATTAAAATTTTCATCACTTGATAGTTTAATTATC
>CAYFTH010000176.1:0-4174 GCA_964346075.1 uncultured Fluviicola sp.
AAAGGATCTAATGTTTCAGATTGAACAACTCCTTCATCATAGTGGTCGAGCACTTCACGTATGGTAAACATGCGGCCATCGTGCATATAGGGATAGGTCAGCATAACGTTACGTAAAGAAGGAACCTTAAACTTTCCGTTATCTTCTGGTTTTTGGGTTATTCTTCCTCTTCCGAGATCGTCTTCAAAAGTTGCATTCAATCCATTGTTGCGATAAGAGTAATCCGTTTGAAGTGCTCCACTGTGACAACTCGCACATTTAGCGTTGAAAAGTTGTCGTCCTTGTTCTTCCGCTAGAGACAATTCGGTCTCACCGCGTTTCCATTGATCAAATTTAGACTGATCTGAAATGATCATCGTAACATAGATCGTCAATGCGCGAAATAAAACCTGATCATTGACTTCATCGACCTGATAGTGTTTTTTGAACAACCATTGGTATACTTCATTTTGATTGAGCTTATGGATGACATTGCTCATGGTCTCGTTCATTTCATTTGTGTCCGTAATTGGAGCCAGCGAGAAGATCTCGAGGTGATTTACACCACCGTCCCACATAAAAGCAGGGGAGAAGGCCATATTTGCAATGGAAGGAGAATTTCTTTTTCCTAATCGCCCTTCAACACCAGCACTCAATGGAACACTGTGATCGGCAAAGGCATGTACCTGAGCATGACATGACGCACAAGATACCGTACTGTCGGATGATAGTACAGGATCAAAAAACAGCATCTTTCCTAACTCAAAACGACCTTTGGTCACTTGATTCTCACTGAAGTCATATTGTACTTTCGGGAAATAGTCTGGCGCGTTAAAACCAAACGGTTCAATGCGATCCACTTCATACTTTTTACAGCCAACAGCGAAGAGAACGACCAGCAACACAGTTATTGTTACTATTCGATTCATAGTATTTTTATAAAGGTGCACTGATCAATTGACCAGTGCACCATTGAATTATTGTATACCTTCAAATGCTATTGCAGAGAAGAAATCCGTAGCCATTGTAGTCGCGTCTGGACCCGGCATCATGATCGTAGTATTTCCACTAATAGAACCAGTTGTATGGAACATTTTAGCTGGATTAACCGTCAACTGAATTGTTGGATTCTTACCTGGACCAATCGCTTCAGTACTTCCAAATACATGATTCTTTGGTGTAATAACATTGTTACTTCCAGAAAAACCTCCTAAATGGAAAGCAAAGCTTCCAGATTGACTGTTAGGACTTGTGCCTTCTGCTTTAACCATGATGTAACCTGTGTTCCAACTCCAAAACATATTGTTTGTCGTCGACAATGCACCCGTTTGAGCACCCGAAACATTTCTTGCGCTGTCTACTCCCATTACATAGCTCACTTCAGTATAGTTTCCTTCCGGAATATTGCTAAGTGTTAATGTAGTAGAAGAAGCATCACTGACGTCTACTAAAAAGTAGCTTTCAGGATGTGTCCACCATGTTCCGTCAGCTTTTTTCAATTTGAAGTTACTGACATAGTACTTGAATTTGGTGTAAGTTAACGTATCATTCGACATGGGATGAATGTATTCGGTATTCAACTCGAATGGTACCACATTGCCCATACCGCCAAATTCATGTTTCAGGTTGATCGCTGTAGTTCCAAACTGTTCGTACTCACAAGAACCATCGTCTTTATCTGCTTCTTCGTTGTAATTGATTGCTTGAGGATCTGTACATCCATCTTTTTTACATGACACGGTCATGAGTCCCACTGCAAGCATAAGTGGAACAATAAATTTTATTGTTTTCATTTTGTAAAGTTTAATGTTTATTAATTGGGCATATATCAGCCCGGAATATTGATATAAACATTAAACTTGTGGAGGGTGATCGATTTGATGGTGAACTCTGTTATACCAAAATATAGGTTTCGAAAAGCCTGAATCTTGATTTTCATCATTAGCATAAATAACTATTGAAGGATTTTCGTAGCTCAAAATCCAGGAGAAATTAGTGTTTTCCAGAAGTGGGGCAGGGTTCGGATACTTTTCTCGCTCTTTTTTCTCTTTAAGCTCGAGATTTTCCAATTGTTTTGAGAGGTAACATTTACCGTTACAATTCATCATCGGTTTATCCTTGTTGATGCAATATTTTTCTGTGATCTCAGCCTGATTCATTTTCCATTGAAGTACTACAAAAGATTTAGCTCCCAAACCAAAAAGTAGGAGGGACATCAGAAGATATGCAAGAACAGCTCTCATTATTACCGGCAATGTACATATTAAATGAGTGACTCGCAAAAATAAAACACTGATATTTATCAGCTTTATCTGGAGCGTATCTTTTGTTACATGAGTGCTGGATACTCCTCCGGATCAGCCTCGTGCATCAATTCATAAGCTGCATCGAAAATATCATCAATACTTGGTTTTGAGAAGTAATCGCCATCAGTACTGTAAGCGGGTCTGTGATCTTGCGCACTTACTGTTACGGGCTCACTATCGAGTAAATAATAAGCTTTCTGCTTAACAAGCACCTGATCTAAAATATATCCTGTCGCTCCGCTGGAAACGTCCTCATCTACAATCATCAGACGACTTGTTTTCTTAACAGAGTTTGATATGACATGATCTATATCAAAAGGCAGCAGCGTTTGGACATCGATCAATTCAACTTCAATTCCAGCTTGTCGCAATATCTTAGCAGCTTCAACACAAAGATTAAACGTTGATCCATAACTCACCAGGGTAATATGCTCACCTTCCTGTACTATTTCGGGTTGACCAAGTGCTACTTTGAATTCACCGAGGTTCGTTGGAATGCGTTCTTTCGTTCGGTAACCATTGAGTGGCTCAATAACGAGAGCAGGTTCATCTGCTTCCATCAGCGTGTTGTACATTCCCGCTGCTTGTGTCATGTTTCTTGGGACACATACTTTGATCCCGCGAACAGCGTTGATGATCATTCCCATAGGAGAACCTGAGTGCCAAATTCCTTCTAAGCGATGCCCCCGTGTACGTATGATCAATGGAGCCTTTTGACCTCCTTTTGTTCTGTATTGTGTCGTGGCAAGATCATCTGACAATACCTGAATGGCATAAAGCAGGTAATCCAGGTACTGAATTTCCGCAATAGGTCGTAAACCACGCAATGCCATACCAATTCCCTGGCCTACAATTGTAGCCTCGCGAATACCCGTATCTGCCACACGAAGTTCTCCAAATTGCTCTTGCATGTTTTCCATGGACTGGTTTACACCACCAATCTTACCAGTATCCTCACCAAAGGTCAGTGCTTCAGGATACTTTTCAAAAATTTTAGCGAAGTTGTCGCGTAAAATGATACGACCATCTTCCATGTTCTCTTCATTGTCGTATTCAACGGCTACAGGGTCAATATTCAGCACTGCCTTGTCGGACTGCGAGTGAAGATGTGAACTGTATCTATCGAAATTCTCTTTACGTTTTGTCTTGAACCAATTAATTAGCGCCGTTCTAGCTTCAGAGTTTTCTCCGCGGACAGTCCGGATCACGCTTCGTACACGGTTGAAAACATCTTTACGGATCGGATCAAAGGCGTTTTCTAATTCGTCAACGTCCTTCATGACAAATGACTTGTTTGGACTGGCCTCAGCAACATTTTTCATCAATTGTATAGCGGTAGCAAGGTCTTGCTTAATTTCATTTTTGAATGCTTTCCAGGCTTTTCCTTTTTCTGAGCGTACCTCTTTTTTAGCCGCTTTTTCCAACGCGTCTAATTCATCCTGTGTGGCAATCGATTCTCCTTCTGGTCCTTCGTAAGAAAGAATAAAAGACTTGAATTTCTCGATGCAATCGAAATCTTTTTCCCATTGCATACGTTCTTCTGATTTATAGCGTTCATGTGAACCCGAAGTCGAGTGTCCCTGAGGTTGATTTACTTCTTCTACATGAACTAAAACTGGAACATGTTCATCCCGAACAATTTTGGCGGCTTTCTCATAAGTTGCACACAAATGAGGATAATCCCATCCTTTGGTTTTGATGATTTCAAATCCAGGTTTATCTTTGGTGCGTTGAAATCCTGAAAGCGCTTCAGAAATACTCTGCTTAACAGTTTGATGTTCTTTGGAAACTGATATTCCATATCCGTCATCCCAAACCGACATCAATAATGGAACTTGCAGTACGCCCGCGGCATTCATCGTTTCCCAAAATGGTCCTTCAGAAGTTGA
>CAYFTH010000177.1:0-4163 GCA_964346075.1 uncultured Fluviicola sp.
ACTCTTAAAGTTTTTAATCTTGCGCTCTAACTTCATTGCTTCAGATCTTGTCTCGAATTCAACATAACGCTTTAAAACCCATAGAACGCCCTTTTTGGTATACTTCTCCTTGCTGGAATTGTGCCGAAACAATCGTTTCTCTATATTCTGGGTTTACCCCGTATAAAAACGATCCAGCTTCTCTGAATAAAGTATGTAGGTGTATTAGCTGATTGTATCAAAAAAAGGCCTCACTTCCGTGAGACCTTTAGCTTTTGGGTGGAAGATCGGTTTACTTTGTGAACCGAAAAATCTTCCGTGAACCTTTCAAAAGCTAAAGGTCCTTACCAGGAGCCTTTTTTGTATTCTTCAAATCATTACAAAAGCGAGCTTTCGACTGATTCTTGAATACAAAAAAAAGGCCTCACTTCCGTGAGACCTTTAGCTTTTGGGTGGAAGATCGGTTTCGAACCGACGACCTCCTGAACCACAATCAGGCGCTCTAACCAGCTGAGCTACAACCACCATTTAGTCTATGCGACTTAGCGACGGCAAATATAAGCAAAATATAAAAGTGAGGAAATAGAGATGCTCATTTTTTTTGATCTTCATCGAAAATAATCAAAAGAAGAGCAATGCAGTACGATTTTAACACCATTGAACAAAAATGGCGCAAGCATTAAGCGGAAAACAAAACTTTTTAACTACTTTTTAAAAAAAAATTCATTTAGGCCTCAAAACAAATTGGGCTCAATTGCGTTACTCAACATATGCTGTTAATAACCTATGAGAGCAAATGAAAAATAGGATTGAAATAGCTTTATATTTGTCAAAAACACAATTATGCTAAAAATTGGCGTATTAGGAGCGGGGCATCTGGGAAAAATTCATATCAAACTAATTCAATCGTTAGCTAAAAAATTCGAGCTCGTTGGATTTTATGATGATGATGAAGAGAATGCGCGTAATGTAGCTGAAAAATTTAATATCAAGGCATTCGAATCACAGCGCTCACTTATTGACGCTGTAGACTGTGTTGATATCGTAACTCCCACAACGAATCACTTCGAATGTGCGGCAGCAGCAATCAAATCGTCCAAGCATATCTTCATTGAAAAGCCCATTTCCCAGACCACTGGAGAGGCTCGTCAGCTTTTGGCATTGGCTGAAGAAGCTGATGTTTGCGTTCAAATTGGACATGTGGAGCGTTTTAATCCTGCATTTCGTGCAGCGGTACCCTATTTTGAACAACCGATGTTTATCGAGACACATCGTCTTGCGCAATTCAACCCCAGGGGAACCGATGTGCCTGTTGTCCTCGATTTAATGATTCACGATATCGATGTTATACTCAGTGTAGTCAATTCCCCGGTACGTAGAATTTCTGCCTCTGGTGTACCTGTAATATCTGAAACTCCCGATATTGCCAATGCACGCATCGAATTTGACAACGGTTGTGTAGCGAATTTAACAGCTTCCCGCATTTCGCTCAAGAACATGCGTAAATCGCGATTTTTTCAAAAAAATGCTTACATCGCCGTCGACTTTCTTGAAAAAGAAATGGAAGTTGTTCAAATGGAAGACCTGGAAGGAGAAGCTGGTCCCTACGACATGGTTATGGACATGGGCGACCAACGGCCTTCAAAAAAGATCGTTTTTGACAAACCTTCTATTCCTGACAGTAATGCTATTCTGGAAGAATTGCGCAATTTTAGTGATGCTATCGTCAATCATCAATCGCCAATTGTCACACTCGAGGATGGTCTCAACGCGTTGGATGTAGGAGAACAGATTCTCGAGAAATTAAAACTGAGTGGATCTGTTATAGAAAGTAATATTCAGCGATAATCTCCGTTTAAACCTTAAGATTGTTGATTATGAAATACTATTACACATCGCTTCTCATCATTTTATTGCTTACGAATTGTGCAAAAGAACAACCCGAAGCTTCATGGGTAATTGTTGAACCGTGGACGCTCTCTGAGAATAGTCTGGCACAAAACGATGCTGGTGAACTAACACACGCAGTCACTGAAGCGTTTATTAGTATGGACGGTAAAATGCTGGGAGCTTTTGAATTACCGGCCAAAATACCTGTCATCAAAGGAGGATCTCACGATTTTATTCTGGTTCCGGGTATCGTCAATAACGGTATTTCAGCAACAAAACGTCGGTATCCATTCATGAAAAATCACGAAGCGACTGTTACATTAATTAAAGGTGACACCGTTTCTATTGACCCTAAAACAGAATACTACAAGGATATTAAATTCCTCATCGAAGATTTTGAAAATGCATCTTTAAAGTTCGACTACTCGAATGAATCCTATGCACAAATCACCAAGCAAGATGATCCGGAATATCTCAAATGGGGAAATAATTACGGGGCCATAGCGCTCAATAATTCCGATTCTTTATTCTCGGCTATAACGACATTTGGAGAGGTACTTCCCAAGCAAGGCGCCGATGTCTTTTTAGAGATGGATTTTATCAATACAAACTCGATGCTAACAGGAGTCGTTTCTTATGGGAACAGTACGTTCCACGAAGACCCTCACATACAGTTAAACCCTCAAGATAATCCAGTCTGGAAACACATTTACATTGACCTTAAAGAAATCATCTCTTTTCGCAATAACTCCCCCATCAATGAAATGAGTTTTACGGCAGTTCTTGATGAACTAGGTACAGAGAAATTCGTCTATCTCGACAACATAAAAGTAGTATATCGTTAGCATGCGTCCGCGTTTCATTCAATCTTTACTCATTGTATCCGACATACTCATGGCGGCCTTATCTTGGGCTATTTTCTACTATTATCGCAAAGTCTACGTCGAGGGTGTCTCTTTTGAAATTGATGACAAGTTTTACCAAGGCATTTTCATAATACCCATTTGCTGGTGGATGCTTTACTTTGTCCTCGGTACTTATAACGATGTTCGAAGAATCTATTTCATGCGGATGTTAGCAATATCAATTCAATCATTTTTTGTTGGAATATTAGCCATTTTCTTTCTGCTAATTTTAGATGATGAAATAGAACACTACAACTCCTATTATAGGCTTTTGGCGGCCGTATTTTTGATTCACTCTGTTCTAACACTAATCCCGCGGCTACTCATAACCAGCTACATTGTACGTCAAATTGCTCAACGAAAAATGGGGTTCCGCACGCTACTAATAGGCGGGAGTGAAAAAGCCGTATCTATATACAACGAGATACAATCATTACCCAAAGGAATAGGAAATGAATTCGTCGGTTTCATAAATCTCAATGGTATCGATAAAGAATTAGATCGTGAACTTCCCCATCTGGGGCACCTGCAGGGTTTAGAGGAGATTCTCAATCAATATGACATTGAAGAGGTTATTGTTGCTCTTGAATCAACTGAGCACGAACGACTCCGTCAAATCATTGCTCGTATCCAGGGACGTGACATCAAAATTAAAATTAGGCCAGACATGTTCGATCTGCTGAGCGGCAGTGTTAAAATGACGAATATTTTTGGCGCCTTATTGATTGAAGTCAACGAGGAAATTATGCCTTTTTGGCAATTTGTTATCAAACGACTGATGGATATTTTTATCTCCATGATAGCTATGTTGATTTTGCTTCCTGTTTACTTGGTGCTCGCTATTCTGGTAAAAACATCCTCCGACGGTCCCGTTTTCTTTCTTCAAGAACGTATAGGAAAACATGGCAAGCCCTTCAATATCATTAAGTTTAGAACCATGTATACAAATGCTGAAAAAGCAGGTCCGCAATTATCATCATCTACAGATAATCGCATCACCAAGATTGGACGCTTTATGCGCCAGGTGCGCTTGGACGAGATTCCACAGTTCTGGAATGTATTAAAAGGAGAAATGTCACTCGTTGGCCCCCGACCGGAACGCCAATATTTCATTGATAGAATTTGTGAAAAAGAACCCCAGTTTGTACAATTGAATAAAGTAAAACCTGGAATCACCTCCTGGGGACAAGTTAAATTTGGTTATGCTGAAAATGTCGATGAGATGATCCAGCGCATGAAGTTCGATCTGCTCTACCTCAAAAACATGTCAATAGCCATTGACCTCAAAATTATGTTATATACGATTATAATTGTGCTGAAAGGGTCCGGGAAATAATGCTGCAATTTTATACCATGGGAGGCAAAAAAGTCAAGCAAGTCGCCCTCCCC
>CAYFTH010000178.1:0-4076 GCA_964346075.1 uncultured Fluviicola sp.
ACTAATTCTTGATTGAGTTGATAATTACAGAATTTATTTTGTTTGAAATATTGATCTAAAAAAGTATTTTTCAAATCAGTTTTAAGAATACCCTTCAGATACAGCATTGGAAGACTCGAAGTCCAAAACGCTTTTTTACGAAATATACCCTTATTTCTTTTATAGGTAATCTTTAAAACCTCTACAGATAAACTAGACTCAATAAAGTACTTGTGTAAACTATTAAATTGATTTCCATCACAATATCTTGTAATAGTTTTTTCTTGGATGTCTGATATTTTTGTCATACTAATAATTTTGCTGCATGAGCTATTAGTATGCACACTACAAAACTATATTAAAAAATTGAATAAAAAAAATTCTCGTAAAATTATTCCATATCGCAATACAGAATATCACTCCACCACAAACCCATCCAATACCTTTCCCCCAATCTCCTGACTCAACCTACCATCTAAAACTACAGCTACAAACCGCAATAATCCCTCATGTGAAATAAGCTCATCTTTACGAGGAAGTTTGTCCTCTGTCTTGAAATAATCCGAATGATTTTGCCTTCCATCCCCAGGATACAATAACATCACCCTCTCAGCATCCCAAAATCGAGCATAAGCATAAACTTGCCTTAAATCTTCAACACTAGCAGAATTGCCTGGTCTTTTCCATTTGGTGTCGATGACAAAGGTTTTGTCTTGGGTTTTGTGGCGGAGGACAATGTCGGGTTTTAAATAGTTGTTGCCCCAGAAGGGTTTTGTAGATTGACCTAGCACTTCGAAATCTTTGTATTTGGATGCTGGGTTGTTAACTTCTTTTTTTAGTTGGATGTAAATGTATTCTTCCCAGAGCTCGTTCATGTCGAAGAGTAATGCGATCATCTTTTGATTTCCTTTGTTGATGTCGGGGGAGTAATTTAAGATGATGAGTCGGGCTAACTCTAGCGCGCGTTCGTAGGGAGCTGACTTTCGGTTTAAAGGAATCGAGTTGAGTGTTTTTGCATTAACTTTTATCCTGTCTACTTCGGGAAAGGCTAGTTGGGTGCGGCGCCAACTGTCGTTTAACCTTGTTCCTCTTGTGAACTGGCCGATGATGTCTAGGGCAAGTGCTAAAATTTGATGGATTTTATGGTTTGTATCGTAGACTTGATGCGTGGTGTAAAAACGTTCTTTATGGATCAGGTTGTGACGAATGTTTCCCGCGAATTCTAGTTTCCCTTTTAGTGCTTTGACGTTGCCCGTGTTTTTTCGGTATTGTTTGATTAGGCCTCTGTGCAATAATCCTTCGACTTCTCGCAGGAAATATTCAAAATAGACTTCCAATAGGTTCAGGTGTTGCTTTTTGACGCGAGCATTTCCCAATGTCTGTGCTTTTAATCGGCCGCAGGACTTGAGCATTTGCAGTAAAACACCTTTCCATGTTGAATCCTGATCGTCTTTATCTGCTTTGGGATGAATTTGGACCAATAAGCCATCGACTTGAATGACTCCAACGTATTGTTTGAATTTTAAACCTCTAGGCAAGACCTCAAAATACTTTCCTTCGTGTGCTGCATTTAATTTTACAAACGCTTTCCAGTGGGACTCTTTGAATCCTTCCTCTCCGATGTGGAGACAACCGTGTTCGTATCTTTCAATCGTTTTCAATTATTGAGCTGTTGGATTTCCTCCCTGTTGGTCAGGCTGGGATTGCGAAGGGTTTAATAAGTTTACCAATGCCTGTTTCATATCAAAATCATCACTGCATACATCCCGAATTTCATAACGACTCGTTGGTTCGTCTAATTCATAGTTTTTCACAGCAAATTCAACTTTTTTATTTTTCTTTTCTTGGTTGAAGAATGCCGAACCTATAACCATTTCCATTTTCTGATAATCGCCGTAAAAATATTCTTGCAACAGGGGAATGATTTTGTTTTTGAAAGCGAAACGCAAACCTTTCATGTCATTAATATGCATGAGGTAGGAATGCCCGATGGTATGATCGCGATCAATGAGGACTTCTATTCTGTCGTTGATGGTAGTGAGTAATTCGTCGAGTTTAATACCATCGATTTCTTGTCCTTTTAACTTTTTAGGATTAGGCAACATTTCTTCAAAGGAAAAACGTCTTCTAAGTGCTGTGTCGAGTGCTTCTACAGAACGGTCTGCTGTGTTCATTGTGCCGTAAATATCCAGGTTGGCAGGAACGCCAAAATGTTTCTTCGAATACGGCAGTTTCACCTTTAGCTCATTGTCCTCACCTATCCGCTTATCTTTTTCAATCAAAGTGATTAACTCACCTAAAACGGCAGAGACATTAGCACGGTTAATTTCATCGATAAAGATGGCATATCGATTTTCAGGATCTGATTCAGCTCTTTTACATAATTCCTTAAAGATTCCGTCTTCAATTTGGTAACCTATAGCGTCATTCGTTTCTACTTCAGACATAACAGGCTTAATACCTTCGATAAAATCTTCATAGCTATACGATTGATGAAAAGTTGTAAAAATGTAACGCTTAATTAGTTTATCAGGGTTTGGATTAAAATTACTTACCTCATCTAAAATTTCCAGTAGTTCGGGAGTTTGCTCTTTAATATCTTCTTCGATTACTCTCCAGCTTTTATCATCATTTTTATCGAAAATCAGAGGCGGATTTCGTTGCGTGTATGCTACTGTCTTACTTTCCTCAAAGGCATGAATCTGCAATGTGCCCCAAACGGTTGCTCTCACATTTTTAGATTCCGAAATATTTGCTTTGAAAGCAACCCATTCACTTTTTACTAAATCACTTACACTTTGATTATTCTTTTCCAGCAGTGCAATAGCAATTACTTGCCACCACGTTAAATCCCGCACTATTTCTTCGAAATGCTCACGTTTGGACAATGAGCTTTCTTTGGTTGTGTACTTACTGAAATACTCGTTTTTTAGGCGGAAGGTTTTTCCTGTACCTGGAGGACCGTATAGGATTTGGTTTATTGGATATTCTTGCTGGATCTTTTTAGCTGCTGTCATCTCTTCAAAGATTAAATTTTCAAATGCTGAATCATTGTATTTTAGGAAACTGGATTTATTTGATCGTTCCAACTCCAGTTGAATAGCTTGATACATTTTATTGAGTACTTCATCGGTAAGCGCATCGGAGTTTAGATAATTAAAATACCCAGGAGGCTTTTCGCCTTCAAAAGATTCATATTTTTCACCTATCGGCTTGTTGGTAAGTACACCAAAATCTCCGTCAGCGTTATTTCTATATAATGCGAGACCAAAACGTTGTCCGGTAATAAAAACGTAGCTGTCATCTCTCACTCTAAAAACAAGACGTGGATCTCCCTTTTTAAGGTTGAACTTCGAAATAATTCTCTTTACCTGTTTTATATAAATTGAGAGTTCATCCTTATTAAATTGGTTTTGTTTTATTTTTGTCTCAGCTTCTGCATTCGTGACAGAAAAAACAATATTTTGAGCTAACAACCGCAAACTGATGACGTCTGAATTAGGAAGCTCCTTCTCTATTTCCTGAAAGAAAGCTTTTTCATCACTTTCGAGTATGTCAACAAACTCATCTAAAAGCGACAGATAATGGATGTATTTTTTATTTACTGGGGCTTTTTCAACTTCCAGTATCTCACACAAAGCTGAATATATTTTTGCTTGATAAAACGTATACTTTTCTGGATATCTGTAAGTCAAATAAGTAGCAATAGAACGTTCATCCTGATGGTCAGCATTTTCTCCTCCAATTGACTTATATAGTGATTTCATACCACCCTTAAAACGCTTTATTCTTAAAAATAAATCCTCGTTTTCATCATAAAGATCTTGAAATAATTGTCTTAACTCTTCAGGCTTTTCACTCGCAATCCGTTTGAGTACCGCATAAGCCATGTGGTAAATGAGGTTTTTAAAGTTGAGCTCTTGGATTTCCTTTTCAAAGTCTGCAGCATTTGTATTTGGGCGTCCGGCAAATTCGTTCAGTAGTTCCCATTTGTATATTTCATCTTCGAAAGTCGAATTATGAAACTCATTCTTGTATTGGGAAACACTACTGTCCGATAAAAAGAAGCCAGCAGAGCTGACTTCTTAATAAATCGT
>CAYFTH010000179.1:0-4075 GCA_964346075.1 uncultured Fluviicola sp.
GACTGCAAAACATCTATGAAGGAATTACGATTGCCACCATTCAGGAAAGCGAAGATTTAACTCCATTAATTTATGGGTCTGCTGGAAATCTCGTTGCAGCGGCATATGAGAAAGAAGGGAAACGACTCATTTTTGATGGAGGTTTTACACGTCTTTACGTTCAATGGGATACTGCAGGAACAGGCCGGTACGTTAAAAATGCAGCTGCATGGCTAGTAAATTACGAACGATTTGGAGACAAAGTCGTCGCGGTAAAGTAAGTACAAAATTAATTTTAGTAAAAGCTCCTGGCGTCAGGAGCTTTTACTGTTTATAACTGATGCACAGCCTGTTGTTTGTAAGTTACTAACAACACGTTAATATTTTTTTAATATGAATGCTTAGGTCAAAAGTATATTCCCCCTTAATTTCGTAGTGAGAATTTATCTATGATCTCCTTGACGTGCTTCTGCTGCACCGAAACCATAGGTAAATAATAATCTTCAGGTCTGATCGAAACGACGGCTGATTTGGTGATTCTTAGTGCTGAAATGATATTGAAAAGAAATTTATTACTTATTGGAATGGCGCTGATTTACTCGGCTAGTGTTTTTAGTCAATGTTTTGATGAATCATTTGTCAATATGGGGCCTTATGGTGGTTACCAAACTGAAATTTGGATTGGAGATGACGGATACACCTTAACAGCAACAGATGCAAGAACAGATCAAAACATTAACGGAGATGCTATATGTATTCGAGACGGATCGCTGACTGTAGCCTCAGTACCTGGAGGAATCGGAAGTCTGACAGTAACAACTCAAAGAGCTTTTTCGGGTGGCGCTGGAAATATGGATCTAAAAGTAAACGGAACTATCGTTGGCACTATTCCTTATGATGGAACTGTTCAAACAACAACTATCAATAATATAAATATAATTGGAACTGTGTCAATAGAGATTGATGCTACTAATAGCAGTAGCGATAGACCTAAGATCGATGATTTGTCTTGGACTTGTTTTTCATCATCAAACACTATTACAACCTCCACTGTTTCACCCTTAACTTATACGATTGACTGTACTTCTGGTCAATCAGGAAGTGTCGACTTCACCTCAACAGGAACATTTAATGCAGGGAATGTATTTACCGCAGAGCTCTCTGATGCATCGGGTTCATTTGCTGCACCAACTCCGATTGGATCATTGACCTCAAGTGGGACAGATCCGACGGGAACGATCAACTTTACCATTCCTGCGGGAACATTTAGTGGATCAGGTTACCGTATCCGAATAGTGAGTGATGATCCTGCGATAAATGGTTCAGATAACGGAACTGATATAACGATCAATTTAACTGGAGGCCCCTGTGCATCTTCTTGCCCGTATATTTCAAGCATTTTATTTAATTCCTGCGGTGCAGGAAGTAATGAAGGGCTCGATGAGTATTGGACATTCGAAACAGGTAGTAGTTCGCTCAATATCGATGACTTGGTGGTAACGTATCCAAATGGCGGGACATATTGCAATTCGGGCTGCGGTACAAATACCTTAGGCAATAACCCTACCTATTTAAATGATCTCAACAACATGGCTGGTTGTAGTCCTGACTTGTTTGTATACGCTACAACAATTCCTCCGAATAGCACTGTTCTTGTTTTTACAGGTCAAGATCCTACCAGTGTTCTCGACTTTTCAGCTAATTGCTCCGCAGCTCCCGTTTACGTAGTGTTTTCTAACAATTCAAGCGGTACAGGTAGATTTTCAAATTCTTCCGTCAGGGACCTTACGGTTGATTTTAATAGTACTTGCGATCAAACAGTAACTTATGATGGGAGTATGGCATCAAGTAATGGAGGTACAGCCAACTATGACAGCAATGGCAACTTGACAAATTATACAACTTCGAGTTCTTGCATTTACCCGCTGCCAGTAGACTTAAAAACGTTTAAAGGCGAGTATAGTGAAACGATGCAAAGTGTACACCTCTATTGGGAGAGCAGTTCTGAGATGTTTAATAGTCATTACGAAATCTATCATTCGACCTCAGGTTATGATTTCAGCCATCTCAAAAATGTTGAAGGCAGCGGAACATCTGAGTTTAGCATACACTATAACACAGAACATGGTCGACCTGCGCCAGGTATGAATTATTATCAACTCTACTCAGTAGATTACGATGGGACAAAACATGACCAAGGAATTATTGCCATCAATGTTGAGCAACAAGCCGTTTTTTACGACGATGTTTCGAATTCAATTATTTTTCCGGAAAGTGGTCATTACATGCTTTATAATTCAGCAGGTCAGCTGATGACAGAAGTGAAAAACACCAATTCGATTAGCGCGCCAAATTCGGGAGTTTATTTTGTCATCAATGATAAAACGGGTGAATCCACAAAAATTATTGTGCGTTAATCCTAAAAACTAGCTTCGGTGAGCTCATTTTAGTTATTTCAATGGGTTTACTTCGCTGCAGGTAATACCAACAAATTTGCTAGTTGACTAGCGTTCAAATTTGGATAGTGCTGAATCAGAAGGTACTCGGTTTTCCTCGAAAAAATAAATCGCACATTCACAAAATTTACAACCTTCTTTGATAAATAGTGTGGGTTAAGACGACGCTTTGATCAAAAAAAGACAGTTTTAATTATCTTCGCAGGAATGAATATCTTCCTCACATTCGATTATGAATTGTTTTTTGGTACACCAACAGGGAGTCCCGAAAAATGTATCTTGTCACCCACTGAAAAACTAATAAAGATAGCCAGCAAGCAACAAGTCCGATTCACCTTCTTTGTCGACATAGGCTATTTGATTCAATTAAAAAAATGGGGACAACGTTATCCGAAACTGTCGAAAACCTACGAAGATATCGCTGCTCAAATTAAAACCTTAATGGCTGAGGGTCATGATATACAACTTCACATACATCCACATTGGGAAACAGCGAAATACATCAAAGGGGAGTGGGAGTTCACTATGGATAATAATTACAAGTTAGTTGATTTCACTGATGAAGAGGTAGAAAGCATCGTGCTTACCTACAAGTCAGCCCTAGAGGAGATTACAGGTCAAAAAATTAATGGTTTTAGAGCTGGAGGTTGGTGCCTTCAACCCTTTAAAAAATTTTCTTCACTGTTCAAAAAAGCGGGAATATCAATTGATTCTACTGTTTTTCAAGGGGGGCATCTAGAAACGAAACATTATTATTTTGATTTCCGAAAAGCTCCGGATAAAGGAAGATATAAGTTCGAAAATGATCTTTGCATTGAAAAAGAAGACGGTTCATTTCTCGAACTACCTATTGGAGGTTATAAATACACCCCTGATTTTTTCTGGCGACTGTACATTTTAGGAAGACTACTGCCTCGCAGACATAAAATGGTTGGTGACGGCAACTTCATTCCACAAGGAGGAAAGAAATATGAATCACTTAAAAAACCGATTTGGGATCATGTCAGCTGCGATGGCTATTACGCCTCAAAGTTAAATGAAATTACAAACAGGTTTAGTCGAAAAAATCGGACAGACCTGGTAATCATTGGCCATCCGAAAAGTATGACACAGTACTCTTTTGAGAAATTAGACCAATTTATTCAGCTCCAGCAAAAGAAACATACATTTCTCACGTTAGCAGATGCAGAATGAAAGGTAAATGGGTACACAATGCTGATCTTGATCCCACAAAATGGGATGCGCTCGTTGAACGCTCTCCATCTTCCACGATTTTTAGTACTTCGCATTACCTCAATGCGACTTGTAACGATTGGTTCGCCTATGTTGATGATGATTATAGTTTTGGAGTTCCTGTTGGATCTAAAAAAAAGTTAGGGGTTCAGAGCGTTTACCCTCCCTATTTTCATCGCTACGCTGAACTTATCGGAGATGCAGATAGCATTGATCAGCACCATTTTTCGGCTTCGTTAAAAACTCAATTTCCTACTGGAATTTTACATTTTAAGGATAATTTCATTCAACATATACCGAATGAGTCCTTCGTTTTTCAAACAGTATCAAAGGAAGATTACAAATTGAAAAGTCAGGCCAAAAGGATGCTTAAAAAGTTTAAGGGCACTGATATGAAGATCGAGATC
>CAYFTH010000180.1:0-3965 GCA_964346075.1 uncultured Fluviicola sp.
ATCCCATGGAAGCAAAATATCCACCGAGTAAAATGCCAAACCACTGGTGACTCATCGCAGACTGCACAATTACCATGATCCCCATGATTAAAAATAGTACGCGAGGGATCGTCCATTGGGTTAAAAGTCTTTCTTTCATTATAGTTTTCTTTATAGCGTAAATGTAGGGGTTTGGTTGTGGAAACTGGGTGACTATTGTAACATGAGACGTCATTGAGCCATAAAACGCGATTCAATTGTAAATTTTACTTCTTGTAAAATACAAGCCACATTCACTAGTTGTCAGCATGTTTTGGTATATCTAATTCTGAGCATCTCTGACAAGTCAAATCAAAATATTTTCGGCATCATTTTTTCAGTGTAAGTAATACATTTAATTTTAAAAACATTTAAACCCCTCCGATAATGAAGTTTTCTTTTGTTCCCTTGTTGATCGCACTACTTTTTTCTTGCTCTCCAGGCAAAGATTTTATTAGGGATAGAGAAAACGTTGAAAAGATGAGGTACGAAAGTTTATTTGCTGATGATAAATCTTATTTATTAAAGGGGAAGGCTATTTATAAAACAGACTATTGCTTAGGAGCAAAACCGCCGAACAACTGGTCAGAAACGCAACCTTTTACTAACTTAAAAAACACTACGTTAATTTTTAAAAAAGCAAATGAAACGAATATCTACATTTCAACGAAAACAGATAGTTTAGGGTTCTTTTCAATTACTTTATACGAGGGTGTATGGCGTTATCATTTAACAGAAAGTTTTAAGCCGAATAATGAGCCTAATACAAGTGAAATACCCGAACAATGTGATAAATTTTATGACATGCCTTTCGGTTCAATTGAAATCGTTCGTGATACAGCACTTGATACTACTTATTTTAAAGACTTAGGTTTTTCCAAAGATGTGAAATCAATGAGAGACACTACCAAAACAGATTCGATCTATTTTTATCTGCCGTGTAATCCTTGTGAATTAAGCACTAAGCCTTAATAAGCCTATTTCGGTAGGTATTTATTCCATAAATAGAAATCCTGAATAGAATCACTATTGTCCGACATAAGTTGAGAGCTCTCATTTCATTGGAGATAAGTATCTCGAAAGGTCTATTTTATTTTTCCCGGACACTCGTGAAATATATTGATTTTTGAACCATGCACTACTCTTCCAGACTAATGAATTTTTTATAATGCTCAAAACGCTTAAAAATGTCTCTCACGTAATAATAAGGCTCCTCACCTCTCATAAATCCATATTTTACGACATCATCGAGATAGTATTTTTTGAATTTAAGTTTTAAAATGTACTCTTCAACATTATCATCCCAAACGGTAGGGTCTTTACCATTTTTCTCAGCGAGTCGCATAGCATCAAAAACATGACCTGCACCGCAATTGAATGCACCCAATGTAAATTTAATTTTCTGAATGGAATCTGTCACATTTTCGAACTTATCTCTCATGCGCGATAAGTACTTAACCCCACCTTCAATGTTTTTTGCCGGATTAAAAGAGTTACTAACTCCAACCTCCTTCGCGGTAGCTGGCATCAGTTGAATTAAGCCTCCTGCGCCTGCCCAGGACTTAGCTCTTGGATCAAACCGGGATTCCTGATAAACCTGTGAACAGAGAAAACGCCAGTCCCACCCAATCGTAGCAGCATTTTCTTTGATGATATCATCAAATTTACTGATCGCATTGCTGTTTTTACTGTAAAATTCACTACGAATCCGAGCGCGAAACGACTTTCTGTTTTTGAAGTATTTATTGTAGATGACGTAATAGGCGTCGCTCTTTTTTTCTTTAGCGATCCATTCATTAATTGCGTTTAAAAGTTGAGGAGAGTTTTTCCGAACCGCCCAGGCTATTCGTTGTGCAAATGAAATCCGCGTATCAATCTGTAAAATTGGATAATAAGTTTTATTGATGGCAGCAATATTATAATCGGCAACGGTGCGTTCAATTTCGCCATCTACGACCATTCGAATGACTTCGTCCGTAGGGATATTACCTTCAATATGTTCAATGGGTATTTTTGCCCCGATCTCATCCTGCAAGTTTTTAATTCGCTCCGCATAAGATGTGTTTTTCCGTACCCAGACCGTGTCTTCCATTAATTCTAGCGTATTGGAAACAACTTGTTGGTCAATCTTATAGCCAGGTAGTGATCGCCAATTATCGGGCATTCGCTGCACGAGCGTTTGATAAGTTACGTAATGGTGTTCAGTAAAATCAACCAATTGCTTTCTTTGCTCTGTAATTGTTAACCCGTAAGCCAGCAAATCAGCTTCACCTTTATTGAGTAATTCAAATAGTTCGTTAATATCTTTAGCGATGCTGATTTTTAATTTGAGTCCTAAATCTTTGGCAAGACGCTCCAACAACTCGTACTCAAACCCTTTAGGTTCACCACGATAAAGGAAGTAACTTGTTGAATTATATATGGTTATAGCATGTAAAACGCCGTCTTCTTTAATCGCATCGAGGTCTCTGGATATCGTCGGTGTTGTTTTCGCGATGGCGTCGTTAACAGTCGTTGTTGTACCTTCATTTTTATCAGACGAACAGGCTGAAAGCACAACCATCAAAACGATATAACTATATTTTATCAGATGTTTCATAGTGGATTAAAATAACAAATATTTCTCACAAACGAATATTTTTAGTAAGCTTAAGTTCAAGTGAAGATTCAACTCGCAAATGCAATTTTTTGTTGAACGTGTTTCACAGAACCATACATTAAAATACAAAGTCTCTATTTAGTACACATTTGTGATCGATTTACATGAAATATTTAACTACTTTTAAGAAGATTTTAAAGAAGCGATAAAATGGTATATGTTGAAATTATAATAAAATTAATCGTAGGTTTAAGTGTGCTGAATGTTTGGTTATTAAGAGCCAATAAATCGACTGCCTGGCGAGGGGCAGGTGCAAACTCTCTTGAAGAAGAATTTAAAGTCTATGGCCTATCACCGGCTATCATGAAAATTGTGGGCGCAATAAAAATCGTGCTTTCCCTGTTGATTATTGCATCCATATTTTATAAGCCGTTAATTTTAATTGGTGCAACTGGTATGGCTTTTATGATGGCTGTTGCCGTTGCAATGCACGTTAAAGTGAAAGATCCGCTTAAAAAGTCATTACCGGCTTTCCTTTTCTTGATGTTATCGGTTGTTCTATTGCTTCTTTATGGTCTTGGTTAATCATTCCATAAAAACAGCGAATATGATTTTATCTAGATTCTTACAACCATTGCTATGCTTGTAAAAATATTTATAATCCTTTCAAGTCTTTCCTTTTTAGGGTATGGCATAGCCTACTTTAAGTCCGTAAAGATGAAAAACGAGTTCAAACGTTTTGGTCTTGAGAACTTTGGATCTTTAGTAGCTGTACTCGAAATACTCGGTGCCCTTGGATTATTAATTGGACTTCAATACTGGATTATACTCGTAATCGCTTCTGGTGGATTAGCTTTACTCATGTTATTAGGTATTGCTGTGCGCATCAAAATTAAAGATCGACCCACCGAGATGCTTCCAGCCTTTTTCTTTTTCCTATTGAATGGATACATCTTTATAAACGCATTAGCACTTTTTTGATTTTGTATCTCACTACAGGATCAGTGCTAATACTACCCCACCGAATACTTCATCTTCGTTGCATCACTGAGGTCAGCCTTCAGTTCGGGCAGCATTTCAATCGTCGTTTTAATGATGTTCTCGGTGTCAAATCCAGCATCGATATATAATTCTTGTTGTGTACCGTGATGGAAAACTTCATCAGGTATTCCCATTCGCTTCACTTTTGCGGTGTATCCTTGGTCCACCATAAATTCGAGAATGGCACTGCCCATACCACCCATCAGACAACCGTCTTCAACAATAATTACCTTATCAAACTTGGAGAAGACTTCGTGTAATAAGTTCTCATCCAGCGGTTTTACAAATCGCATATCGTAGTGAGCTA
>CAYFTH010000181.1:0-3922 GCA_964346075.1 uncultured Fluviicola sp.
GGGTCAGAATATTGTCCATTCGGTCCATCTGTATCAAAAGCCCAGATATCCTCAGAGCCTCCTGTTGTCCATCCCGGAGCACCATTAAAGTCCTCAGACCAAATAGAATCTCCAGCGGCTTTGTTATTCCACGAAACATTATTTTCCAGAGGTTTCGATTTTGGTGCGCTACTGAGTTGTTCAAAAGCTTTTTTTGTTGGGATTTGTTTTTGGTTGTTTTGTTGAGATATTGCAAAGAATGCCAAATTTAAGGCGATCAAGCTGATATATAAATTTTTCATGGTATCATGGTTTTAATGTTAGGATAACAAGTTAGTTAAGACACCTTGAATCACCAAATTATTTATCTGGTATTTTACTTTTTGGCTACTTGAGAAGCGATTGCATATGAAAACGTATTCCCCGCTTATTGAATCATAGTAACATTTTAGAGTTTCGAGCAATGCTTTTCTGAGTATAGTTGTTTGAAATAAAAAAAGCGACCTCAAATGAGATCGCTTTTAAAAAGATGTGGTATGCAACTTACTTGTTGATTACCAATTTGTTTGTTTTAATCACGTTTCTTGAATTGTATACATATACACTCCATTCGGCAGGTGGTTTGTATTTACTTTTTTAGTATTATTCTCTATATTCTGATAACAACCTTTCTGACAGTAATGGAAATGATTGTTCCTAAAGATAATAATGAAGTTCTATTGAAGAATTGAGAATGCGATAATTGAATTGGAAATTTTCAAATACCAAGATTACAGTTGCAGATCATTTAATCTTCTTAAGAAATTGAGTCAGTATATAAGCACTGCTCTAATCGGATTTCATAAAGATATTTAACCTTCCATCATTCTAGAAGACCTAATTCTATACTTAATCCTTATATTTGAGTAAACTAAAAAATTATTATTATGAAAAAACTTTACACTTTGGCTATTGCCATTTTATTTACAGGGGTATCTTTCGCTCAAGTTGATGTTGAAGCAGTATTAAATACTCCAGCTTCAGGTTCTACGCAGAACGCGGGAGTAATATCTATTGAATTTGACATTCTGAACAATGGACCTGATCCAATTGTGGAAGGGGATACCGTTTATTTTGGTGCGCTTGTGGATCAAACCATCGTTGACAGCGACGGAAATACAAACTCAGTAAATGGTCTAGTAATTCCACAAGGTTTTGGAAGTATTACCGCAGGAAACAGTATACCTTGGGCGGCTATCTCACAAGCAATTGGAGGATCTTTTGACGTTGATGTATCTGCAATTTCTGCTCCAACAGATGTTTGTGCATTAGTTGCGGGAGTTGGTGGTGACGCTCTTACTCAAGCTGGTGACGATGAAGATAACAATCCCGCCAACAATTCTGATTGTTTCACTGCAGAACCGACTTCGAGCATCGAAGAACTTGATTTTGATGAGGCTGTTTCGGTTAACTTTAACAGTTCTTCAATTAAAATTTCTTCTGATTTGAATGAAGAATTGAATTACTCTATTATTTCTGTTACAGGTCAGCAAATTACTAATGGTTCTTTAGCTGATTTTGCTGTTATTTCAACAGAGGCTTGGAATCGAGGTATATACTTTGTTCGCGTTGAAGGTACAAATAATGCAACAGTAACGAAAGTGATTGTACAGTAGTACCCGGTTGCATAACTCAATTATTGAAAGCGACGCTCTTGAGAGTGTCGCTTTTTTTGGTGTGCCGTGCATGGTAATTAACTAGGTGGTGAAAGTCCACTGTGGGGTTTGTAATCGCCAACCACTAGCCAAGAGCAAGGGTGTTTATTGTGAAATGGAATCTGAAGCCCGTCTGACCGAACGGGCAGGCCCGCCTGAATGACATAGTCGGGCAGGGAAGCTGGCGGCAAAACTCTGCCCTGAGGAACACGAATCCCATCAGGCATATCCAACAGGATAAGACTGCCAAACAAGTCAAAGTCCAAAGATTACACGGATGTTGAAGTATAAATGAGGCGGGGACATGGAGTAAAAGTGGGTTGCCTTACCACGGGAGATCTCATGGACGTGTGGAAACAGTGTAAGAAGCACGGAGTAAAGCTAGCCATGAGAAGTCAGCAGAGACCATAGTACCGCTATAAATGTTGATGAATGTCAACACAGGGTGTGGCGAATTTTCAATTAAAGAGCAGCATCTCCGTAAATTGTAACAATCATGATGAATTAAGGAAAATACACAAACTTTCAGACGATTCTATTTGAGATAGACGAAAAGTGCGCTTGCCACAGTGTTAACGGAGCTGACGTCTACATTTCAGGAAGCTCCTGGGCAAGACAAGAGTGGTATTTAGGTTGCCGAGAAGAACGAGCCTTATTTAGAGTTTACTTATGCAAGTTTAAGTTTCTGAATATCAATATTTAAAAATTCAAAATACAATGTTTAGATGCAAGCTTATTATACATAAATGCAAATTTATCTTCTTTTCGCAGGTGCTTTTCGAGCTAAAATTATCAAAAATTGGATAGACGTAAAGTACTACCGAGAGGATAAAGCCTTTCTAATCGTCTTTAAACCGCCTTAAAATCGATCATTATTCAGAAATAAAAAACTTTTACGTCAGTTTTGAATTTCTGAGGAAACCCTGTTTAGTTTAATTCCCAACTGGGGTTAAACATAGAGAAAGCCGCCCAATACGAAAGACTTACGTTGGGTGGTGTGAGAGAAACGTAAAGTGAGGGGTTTACTTTTCTTTGCTTCTTACTTGATTAATCAGAATACCGCGGATCCTCAATATAATTCAATTTCTTACTCTTAACCACCTCCAGAGAATAGTAGCCAAACTCTTCGGTTATTTTTCCATAGAGTTCGTATATTCCACTTCCATGAAAAGGGAAGGTCCTCAGAACAGGGGGAAAGTGAACACTTTCAAAATAGGTTCCCCAATAATCAATAAAAGTACCAAAACACATGTGCTCGCCTTTATTAGTTGTTGTATTCTTGATCGCTACTAAGTAACCGTAAATTATGATTGTTCTACCCGCGCACTGGTCAAATGCCGTGGCTTGAACAGTTGTTGAAATGGGCTCGTGCAGGAAGCCAAATGGATTGCACAACGGAAAGCCAAGCAATTCCATTTCTTCAAAAGCCTGTTCCATTTGGTCAACTGGCAGCTGAGGGAAGGCGTAGGTCTTATTATTTGATTTAAACAGTTCTGGTTGTTTTTTGGTGCGTTTATTATGTGTGTAAAACAAATGGGTACGCCATTTCAATTGTTGTTTTTCGTTGGTAATACGACGAAAAGCACCGATGCGAACGAGCAACATAACATTTTCAATAGTCATGTATGTGCGCTTTAAAAAGTCATCAAATGATGCGAAAACTCCGCCTTTTGCCCGATGATCCAGTAATTTTCGTATGTCATTGTTTGCTATTCCGTTGATTAAGTTGAAACCCAGGTAGATTGTTTTTCCTTCAACAATCGTGTTCCATCTGCTCTTTTGGATGCATGGCGGTTCAATAGTAGCTCCCTTTCTGCGCGCTTCGTGGATGTAGAATTCTGTGCGATAATAGCCGCCAAAATTGTTGATCGTAGCCACCATGTACTCGATCGGGAAGTACGCTTTGAGGTAAAGGCTCTGAAAGCTTTCAACAGCATAAGAGGCTGAATGGCCTTTAGAAAATGCATATCCTGCAAAACTTTCAATTTGTTTCCAAACACTCTTGGTGATCGTTTCACTGTATCCCTTTTTTAAACAGTTTTGAAAGAATTTGTCTCGAATACCCTGAAATTCCTTTCGAGAACGATATTTGCCCGACATTCCTCTACGGAGTACATCGGCTTCGTCAAGCGATAGTCCTGCAAAGAGGTGTGCGACTTTGATTACATCTTCCTGATACACCATGACACCATATGTTTCGGGCATGATCTTGTAAAGTTCTGGATGAGCTTGTTTTCTGCGTTCTTTAC
>CAYFTH010000182.1:0-3890 GCA_964346075.1 uncultured Fluviicola sp.
TGCCGGTCTCGGTTTTGACTACGTGAGAGGGCGGGAGCGATCAGGTGATCAGGAAAATCTCACGTTTATTCCACCGTTCCGTACAAGTGCCGAGTTGATGTATGACGACGGATCTTTCGATGCGGGTCTCATGGTTAAAGTTGTGAGTAAGCAGGCAAAAGTTGCTTCAAATGAAGCTCCAAAGATGGATAACTTCTCATCGGTGCGGATGGCGGCTACCGATTTAGGTAGGGTTTAAGCCTTAGCTTTCGTTTAGACAATCTCTTCAAGTAACGCAATCGCGATCACCTCAGCCGCGTAGAGAACAGGGATGCGCTGATGGTGGGCCGGAATTTGAATATGATGTTTAGATGGGAGTTTTGATTGTTTTAAACGCAGAGAAGCGGGGAGAAAGAATCGATGCGGGGCAAGAAAATTGGCAGTCGATGAACTCCCTTTTTATAACTCTAACCTCTGTAATTGCTGAAATCGGACCTATTGAATGTACTGAGTAAACGTATTTCAAGCTTTATACTTCCAGGGGTTGATTACTTTGACTCCGCAATTTATAAAATCCTTTTCATTTCTTGTGCTGATACTAGCTCCCTACTTTTTGCTATTGCCGCAATTTGAGCATCAAACTTACTAATAGGTTTGCCCGAGTTTTTACTGGATGATGTAATTGAAGCATGAAATTTCACTGCAATCTTGTCAAAGGGGAGAATTTGTTGGTTGAAATCTTCTTCAAACGGTACAAAAATGTAAACCCGGTTCGGTTCTTCTGGATGAAGTGGAGGGGCGGAATGCCTCCAGGGAAAATTATGGTTAAGATCGCCCTCCATTTTTTTCCCCGCTTTCAGCAGGATCGGAAATTTCAGATCTGTATGAGCAAGTCACTGGCAATAAGCCCACAACTATCGCTGAATTTATTGAACGAGAAAAAGATATAGCTGAGGGAAGTTGAAGGGTGATCTGAAAAAGTATCAAAGCATTAGAATAAACTGAATAATTATTGGGGTACATGCAGGCAAATATACACTCAAGGGATTATATTCTGAGGGGATTGAAACAAAAAAACAAAATGAAATGAAAAAGATAAAATATAATTGGTCAAACCACATATTCAACTTTATCGCGGTCATACTGGGTGTATACCTTGCCTTTTATATTAATGAAAGAGCAAAAATTAATCAGGATAGAAATGAAAGTCTGACATTAATGAATTCTTTGGTTGGTGACCTTTCAGAGGATATCCGAAGGTATGAAGAGTATCAGATACCTGTGAATATCCGGCATCAGCAAAACGTAGAGAATTTACTGGAATCGTTAATAGCAGATAGTTTAGATCAAATTGGAAATCAACTATCTGCAATTCTAGGTGTTGAGAATTACGCACCAACATCCTCAACCTATAGCTCGATGAAGTCGTCCGGAAAATTACGGTTAATTGAGGATTTAGCTCTTCAGAAAATGTTAACGGATTATTATGATGGATTAGTGATTGAGAGTGATATGAAGGGTGAATATCAAGTTGAATACTTTACGAATGAATTACTGAACTGGATGACAAACAATATTGATTTTGCAAACATGGAACTCCTGAATACAGATGATTTAATTATTCTGAGAAACAAACTATTTATATATGGATCTATGGTTGAACAAAAGGTGGCGTCCTATGAAATGATCGTCGAAGATTCAAAAAAACTAAAACTGCACATTGAGTCAATATTAGAATCAAGTTAGCAGAAATTATCAACCTACCTCACGACGTTAAAATAGTTGAAACTCATGAAATGAGAATGACATGGAAAAGTAAAAGAACATACACCCGGGAGAAGGTTTAATTGAGGAATTTTTAAATCCAATGGATACTTCTGCTTATCGTTTAGCGAAATAAACATTTATTCCCCAAACCCGAATTTCAGAGATTGTGAGAGGAAAACGAAGAATCATAGCTGATACAGCTCTGCGCCTGTCCAAATTTTTCGGGACAAGTGCAAAGTTCTGGATGGGATTACAAGATGATTATGATCTCGAAGAGGAAATAAGGGAGAAAGAAGATGAAATTGACGAAATCAAACCCATAGAAGGTAACGCCGCTTAATTGAAGCTTGATTTAAAAGCCGGCGAAATGATTATGGCAACGTGACTCCTATTCAAAATCTTCGATATAACCGCGACGCAGGTAGAGTGCTTTATCTGTTAAGATCATTGATTAGGGCCGCTGCAAATCGTTTCAAGAAAAACTCATCCTTGGAACTCCACACCTCACTGATCTGCTCTGGCGGAATCTTTTTATCTTCCAGATAGTCTTAAATGGACACTATTTTAGCCGCACCTTTGCACTCCGTGACATGCATCAACCGCCCTCCGTCCATATCTACGGCACGGTAAGGTAGCTGTGGACTATACAGGAACCCGTTTCATTAATGCGCAACTGCTCTACCTGGCTGCGATCGGTTTTTGAATATGACTGGCCAATCCAATGATCAAAGATTCTCAAAATGCGGCCCAGATACTCTCCCATTGCTTTCCCTATCCGGTTGACCAGCATCTCGTATTCAATGAGCATTATATAGTAGGTCTCGAACAACATCGTAAATCCACAGCCCTTGCGAGCCTATGGTACATCTACTTTCTTTACGGTGCCGTCGGCCCGCTTCGCACGCGGAGCCTTTCAATGGATGTAGCAGGTATGCTCAAAGAAGTGTAAATGACGCCAGCGATGCTCCATCTTATCATGAACCGGTCACAGCTGCCGGCTATTGGGATCAAAATTAAACATGCGGGTTGATTGAGCCGATCAACTTTAGCACTTTTTTTCAATTCCTACAAAAATCAGCATGGAACCAGATTATCCTTATGAAAAGCATACAACATCACCAAATAATTATACAAACATTATTGAACATAACGCTGTCAAAGAGTTCAATTTTGGGTATATCATTGTAGAAATATCTCAGTTTTTAAAAATGAAAAAACAAATATCAGAGTTTGATTTTCTTGGTATAATCATTTGTAAAAGAGCCCAAGATAGATTGAGAGAGCCGCCGACACATTTCTCTCTTGAATAACCTTTTCCATGAAACTTATAGATGAATTTTTCATATATTTTTTGCAAATTCTGTCAATTACCTAACTACTAAAATTAATAACCATTATGGACCTACCAAACATTAGTACAGGTGAGTATCTTATAGTTTATAATATGCTCTCCTTCACAATTGCAGCTATGCTTGCCGCGCTTGCATTTTTCTTGCTTTCTCAGCACCGGGTTGCACCTAAATATAGAATCTCACTCATTATATCTTCGTTGGTTGTGGGTATTGCTTCTTACCATTACTTCCGAATTTTCGGTAGTTGGAATGAAGCTTACGCATTAGTTGGTGGAATGTATGAGTTTACTGGAAAGCCGTTCAATGACGCATATCGCTATGTTGATTGGCTTCTTACTGTACCATTACTTATGGTAGAGCTAATCTTAGTTCTGAACCTCAAGAGTGAGGTGAAAGGCCCTATGCTTACAAAATTAGCCATTGCAGCATTTTTAATGATTCTACTTGGATATCCAGGTGAAGTAATGGCATTTGATAATAAAGTGCTATTCGGTATGTACGGATTTTGGGGAACAGCAAGCTCCGTGCCTTTCTTCTATATTCTTTACGTTCTTTGGACTGAATTGGGTAAGAAGATGGATGAGCAGCCACCTAAAGTACAGGTATACTTCAGAAACATGAGATATCTTCTTTTGCTTACATGGGGCTTCTATCCAATTGTATATTGTCTACCATTCTTTGGACTCGAGGCTTCTTCAGCAATCGTGAATATTCAGGTTGGATATGCATTGGCTGATGTTTTAGCAAAAGCGGGTTATGGTGTATTGATCTATGCTATTGCCAGAGAAAAAT
>CAYFTH010000183.1:0-3885 GCA_964346075.1 uncultured Fluviicola sp.
AGCTCCTACCTTTAAACGACGTTATAAACTTTAAAAAAACTCGTTTATCACTAGCAAAAAAAGATCACGGGATACCTTCATTTTGGCAAATCAACACAAATCAATATTGAATTATTTAGTTAAATAAAGAAAATTACTTAGTTTTGGAACTTAGTATAGTACAACCAAGAATCGTATTAATTATGAAAAAACTAATAACTTTCCTATTGTTAAGTTTAACGTTTGGAGTTTCATCACAATCTCAAATATGGAGTGATGACTTTGAAACAACTGCAGGCGATTGGAATATCGCTATTCCGACAGGGACTAACGATAGTGACGCTAACATTTGGGTGATCAGCGATGAAGAAGGTGGCGAAGTACCTCCAAATTGTGGTACAGCTAACAATGGTAACAAAACACTGCATGTTTCCTGCCAAGGTGCTGCTTGTTTGGGGACTGGAGCTATATATAACGCTGGTGATAACGGTGGTGGATTTGCTCCTTCAACAACTAACTTGCGCGCTGCACTGACCGCTCCTATATCTACTGTTGGAGAATCAGGTCTAGAACTGGTATTTGACTGGATTGGGGTAGGTGAAGCTGCCACAGATTTTGCCGAATTGGAATATAGCGTAGATGGTGGAACTACCTGGAACGTGATCTGGACACAATCACCCGGAAACACGTGTGGAGGTGGTCAAGGTTTATGGGCTGAGGAAACTGTTGCATTGCCCGTAGGAGCTGAAAATCAAGCAGACCTCAGATTTGCATTTAATTGGCAGAATAATAATGATGGCGTCGGTACAGACCCTTCCTTTGCTGTGAATGACTTACGTTTGAACGCTGCAAGTGCGCTTGGGCCAACAGCAGATTTCACGCCAAGTGCGACTGATATTTGCGAAGGTGATTGTATCGATATTACAGACAATTCGACCGGTAATAATCTCAATGCGTGGAACTGGACATTTAATGGTGGTACTCCAGCTAATTCGACAAATCAAAACCCAACAAACATCTGTTTCAGTACAGCAGGAACATATGATATTACACTGGAAGTGACCGATGATGATGGTACAGATATAGCTACGCAGTCGATTAATGTCGCTACTTGCAATAACGGTCCTTCTGCTGACTTTACACCAGGATCCAACAATTTGTGTGCTGAAGACTGTATTGACTTTTCTGATAATTCAACTGGAAACGGAATAACCAATTGGAGTTGGACCTTTAACGGCGGTACACCTGCTTCATCAACGGATCAAAATCCAACCAATATTTGTTTTGACACTCCCGGCACCTATGATGTAGTTCTGGAGGTTACTGATGCAGATGGAACTGATCAAATCACTAAATCGCTAACCGTAGATACTTGCGGTAGTGCACCAGAAGCTAGTTTTTCAACAGATACGTTATCGATTTGTAGATTTGATTGTATCAGTTTTACAGATTCCTCCTCAGGTGATCCTACCAATTGGAATTGGACATTTGAAGGTGCTTCCCCTGCTTTTTCAACGGAACAAAATCCTTCTAATATTTGTTTTGACACAACAGGTACCTTTGATGTAACGCTGACCGTTTCAAACGATTTTGGAACTGATGATACGACACAAACGATCGAAGTGAAGGTACTTCCTGAAATTGATGCCTGGGGGGATACAACGATTGATATCGGTGGCGCAGCATCTATTGAATATCAACAAATTGACCCTGGTATCTTTTTCTGGGATCCCAACGATAATGTCGAGTGTATCACAGCTAATTGCGACAGTGCGCTCGCTACTCCATTATTAACTACACCTTATTATGCTTCAGTTGAAGGAATGAATGGATGTATCGGAAGAGATACTGTTCTTGTAACCGTAAACTTCGAGGACGTTGTAGATGTTCCTTCCGCCTTTTCACCAAACAATGATGGGGTTAATGATTCTCTCAAAGTACTCGGTTTAGGGATTGTATCAATCGATTTCAAAATATACAATCGTTATGGACAGTTGGTTTACGAATCCGAAAAGCTCAGCGAAGGATGGGGAGGAACACTCAATGGTGAACCGTTGAACCAGGGTGTTTTCGTCTGGACACTCAAATATGATCTCATCGACGGCACGAGCGGTGAGAAGAGTGGTAATACAACATTGATTAAATAAAATTAATAGCGATAGTCATGAAATATATAGCTGCGAGTATAATTCTATTTTCCATTACATTTACCTGGGCACAACAAGGTAGGAATTTTAGTATGTGGTTCCACAATAATATGCAACATAACCCAGCTGCCGTTGCTACAAATGACAACGACATGCAAATATTCACCAACTTCCGGTATCAATACTTTACAGTTACGGACAAACCTTACCAAACTATTTCTGGAAGTATTGAAGGTAAATTATTTCGTTCCAACACCAGAAACGGATACCTGGGTATTGGTGGCTCGTTTATGAATGATATGAGTGGAGATGGTCGTTACAGCAATAACCAAGTGACGATACCCATCGCTTACCACCTCTTTTTCAATGAAAACAACTTTATGTCTGTGGGTGTTGCCCCTGGCATGTATCAGCGCTCTTTATCACCTGGTAATTTAACGTGGGAATCACAATGGAATGGATATGAGTTTAATAATAGTCAACCGTCAGAAAACGTGGCTAATGCAAGTGTTGCTAACTTCGATTTAGGTGCAGGTATTTTCTATAACTACAAAGAGGATAATACGCGTAGAATCTATTTTGGATTCGCAACACAACATATCCTCCAACCTAAATTAGATTTTAACATTCGCGACAATCTAGCGCGTCGCTTCACAGCACAAGCCGGTGCAAATTATAAGTTTAATAACAGTACTTTTGGTATCTCGCCGCAGGTGATCGCCATGTTTC
Source organism: uncultured Fluviicola sp. (assembly GCA_964346075.1). Classification (GTDB taxonomy): domain Bacteria; phylum Bacteroidota; class Bacteroidia; order Flavobacteriales_D; family Crocinitomicaceae; genus Brumimicrobium. Next base: position 2,856 of record CAYFTH010000183.1, read on the forward strand.
AGGGTCCCAATCGTAATGTGATGTTTGGTTCAAACTTTGACTTTTATTTGCAAGAACCTTCGAAACGTACATTGTTCTTCCAACCGACTATTTTCTCATTTGGAGTTTATCATCGTATAAAAGATGCTGTTGTAGCAAACTTTCAATATACTTTTCAGGGCCTAACGATTGCCTTGTCTTATGATTCTAATATTAATACGATGCTCCCAGTATCCAAATCTGTTGGTGCGCTAGAGCTTGCGTTGAAATACGATCTCATCTGGGATAAAAAAGGTAAATTCATCTATTAGTGTTGTAAGCATTGAACTACCTGGGACATCTCTACTTATCGGATGATCGGCATGCTCTTATGTTGGCCAACCTTTACGGGGATTTTTTTAAAGGCAGCAAGTTCAATACACTCCCTTCAATCGTGCGTGATGGTGTCATCTTACACCGTGAGATTGATGATTATTTCGATCATCATCCCGCGATTCGGGACCTTCGGAAAAGTTTATCAAAACACCTTCCTAAAATAGCTGGTATTGCTATCGATTTATTTGTTGATCACCTGTTGGCTCAGCATTGGTCAAAATACTGTGAACAGCGGCTCGATAAATTTTTACAAGATTTTTTCCGTTTTACTCATATCGAAAGTAACCTCCATTTTTTAACGACTCCTCCAAAATTCATTTACCCAAAGGAGTTCATTCTGCTCATCCGTTTGATCGAAGATAAAGATTGGATACTTCGATATCGCAATTTAGAAGGACTGGATATGGCGTGTTATGGTCTATCCAAAAGGATCAGTTTTCCGAACAATCTACAGAAAGCTCCTATTGTTTATTACGATTTTGAAAAGGATATTTTTGCTGCTTTCCAACTATTTATGAAAGATGCTAAGCGCCATTTTCCACATAGTTAGCTCAATTCATTTCCCAAAATGCAACATTGTCCATATATTTTTTGTATATTTTCATATGCTAAAGAAATACTTTATTTTGAAAACTATCAATTACAGACGTACAGCCTTTTTATTGACACTTTTAAT
>CAYFTH010000184.1:0-3855 GCA_964346075.1 uncultured Fluviicola sp.
CCAGTTTTCTTCCATTGATATCGGTGATGTACAACTCGCTCTCTGCGGTTGATTCGAGCTCAATTCGCGCCGTGGTCGTGCCATTGGTAGGGTTCGGATACAATACAAAAGAGAACGTTTCGCTCTGCTCAGGTGTCCGGGACTCAGAAGTGGAGTCTTTTTGAACTATTTTTGTTCCCTGGCGGGCTTTGTAGGTGTCTTCATTTTGGCAAAATTCAACAATATACGTACTATCAACTGGAGGCATTGGATCACTGTAATCCAATACGGGTTCAATTTGCCACACCATTTCCGGTGGCGTTACCGCATCGGGGAGCACCCGCACTTCATTACCTCCCTCAATGAAAACATCGTAGTTATTGGCCACGGTAAAGTTTCCCGAAAGCTCAACGTCATTCCTCGCTTTACAGGTGTACACATTTCCGTTGAGTTCGCAGCCTTCTACCGGTGAGCCATCGAAGGTTTCACTGTCTAAGAACAAGTTTTCGGGGTATTGGGTGATGTCACCTGATGAGCCGGGTAGGTTGGGGTGTAGAGATGTTGAAGAAGTCTCATATATATCATTTTCGCTAATTTTATATGTAAAAGCATAAGTATATTCATGAGGTTCTCCGTCATCTTTATGCCCATCATACAAAACTGTAACTAATAGTTTAAGGTAAATATCTTTACGCGTACAGATAGGTGTTCTCTGGGACAAGAGCGTATACATTCCACTACAAGACGAAAATAAGCTTTCATTGTATACCTCAATTTCAAAAGGGCCGTAATTATCAATCTCTGGGTGAGTTAAAGTTCTGGTTTCACCAAAACTTGATACTGTGTTTTTAAAAGCATCAATTGGGGAACTAACTGTAGTAAAGTTCAGATCATCATAATTGATTGAATAAGATTTATAGGTTTCATTTTCTTTAGGATTAAAACTATTACTCTCTATATTAACATTATTACCAGGTGAACTCCTTACAGTAGTATATACGTCTGAATAAACACCGTTTGCTAATTCTGGTGTATTCGGCTGTTCCAGTTCGCCCTCAACTTCAAGTGTTGCTGTAATGTTGTAATCCTTAATATTTAGACTATTATTAAATGTGTACTTTAACTTCTCCTTTAATTTAATTTGCATTACGTCGGTTACACTTGCGGAGTAAAGATCATAATCATGTGTTTCCCCAAGCGGACCTTCATCAAAAAAGTAAGATGCATAATTGATACAATAGTTTTCTATGGTTGAATAAGAAATATCAACTTTTGGCTTTTCTAACAAAGCAAAAACACCCAGCGGATTATTATACAATGGATAACTATACACACTATTAGTCGCATTAAAAACGGTGTTATCACTATTTTTGAAAGAGCCTGGAGTGTGAAATTGTGGACCGTTGATCGATAATCGATTTTCCATAACACCCTCAAAATACATCTCAGAAAAGCTCGCCGTTGGAGTTGATGGAGCTTCCGGCACATCTTTTTTACTGAAGTTTTCTTTTACGAGTAAATCTAACCCCTCAAACAACACGTTATCCAGTTCTTTCCAAAATGTTTGCTTGCCATTGTCGTCCCAATCTTTGATGTTCGGCAATAGAGTAATTAATGATGTGAGTTCTGGTGTGCCAGTAACTGCAGCAACACCTGCACTAAGGGCAATTTGACCGACCTCAAGTATAGCTAAATTTCTTTCTACCTGATCATTGTGAATGTTCGCAGCGGCCAAAGTGTCTTTGTATGCGTCTAACTCTTCATAATAATCTTCAACCAAACGAATCATATTTTTGTAAATTACAAATCCATTTTCCGCATCAAGTTGTGATGTAAAATCTATACCGCTCAAAAAATCCTTGTTTTTTATATTTCCATTAGCGTCGATAATTTCTTCCTGAGTTTCTATCCCACGACCATGAAGTTTTAAGCTCGTCGTAGAAAAGTACTGAAAATCGAGTTGCAGATTCGTTGGATACTGACAAACACAAGGATCATAAGCAGTTTGAAAATCTGCACTGAGCCAAAAATTCGCCTGTCCATTTGGTGGAGCTACTGCACTTAAACGGGACACTTTCGTGGGGCGATCCAAACAGCGGTCTAATCCATCACCCAGACGAAATAGACCTGACAAGTTATTTGAGTTGGCATCTGTGTCGTAGTAAAGGTTGATCTTCACGCCATTAATGGCATCATTTGGAAAAGTATTGTATCCATACCTTACAAATACTCTAACAACTCCTGTGTACCGATGGTAAAAAACCAAATACGGTGCAACAGTTAACTCTTCGTTTTCATGAACCGTCTCGTTATCTGGATAGCGCCCCATATTTACTAAAAGTAACTCCCAACCATTTTCGGGCTTCATCTGATCAGCTGACATTTGATCCAAAGGATTATGTTTTAAGTAGCTGTAATACGGTTGTTGATTGATCGATTGTATATTTGTCATCGAACCGTATGGTTGTCCTGGGTTAAATTCCATATTTGTCAGGTTGTAACTGTTGGGTAACCACCAGTTCCACCCGTTAAGAAATCGTTCATCCATCGTGTATGGAACTGAACTTGCAGAATCATCCGGAAGCGCATCGTTTGTAGGTCCGTCAGGATGAGTCGATACATTGTTGTCGCATTGGGAAAAAATATAACCAGATGATAATGTAAAAGTTAAAACAAGTACTTTTATAAATGCTTTCATAATTTTCATAATTTTTATAGTTTTCTACCCAGATAGATACGTTCTATGTAATTAGGTGATTCTGGATTATTTGATCCAAAAGAAAATTTCATTTTAGTAAGCCCGTCCATTCGATTGTAAATATAACCGCGGATGTAATTACACTGGGATGTGCTTGTCCCATTTGTCGTCCAAACTTGTCTGTAGTTTGAACCCGTTATTCTGGCTTGATCAATACAATTGCTTCCTTCTCCATCATAATTTAAAATGTTGAAAATGTTCTGGTTTAGTCCATTTTTATTCCCATAAAACTCCACCTCAAAGCTATCGGGAAGGTGGGGTGACTTAACTCTGTATGTCCCCTCAATAGGTCCCATATCAATATCTTGTCCGTTGACAATCCAGTAATCCGAAATGTGGAAGGTTCTGGTAATGGAGTCATAGCCATTATCATCCGGGAAACAGGTGTTGTTCGGTTCTTTTTCTACCACCAAGGTGATTGGGATATCACTTCCCGCCCATTGGTCGGGAAAATACTTCGAGGTGATTTGTCCAGTCTCTACATCTGCACCGATATACCAAGTGTATTCTGCATCCTCTTCAAGCGCTCGAAATTCAACTGTTTTATCTTTATACGTAGTATCGGTTAGTGTTTGTCTAGGATTAGGCACTTGACTGGATCCTTCCCATATCTCAAAATCCGCACTCACCTCACTGGCACAATCACACGGGTCTTTTGCATTGCCGTTCATTTGGGGCTGTTCTTTTTTGCAGGCGAATACGATGAGGAGTATCGCTATTGAATATATGAGTGTTTTATTCTGTTTCATCTGTTTTGTTTTAGATTGTTGTTTGAAATAGAGTATAAGTTGATGAGTCCCCGCGAACGAGATGCCCGTCTGGCGCCGAACAGGCAATCGCGCACGAGCGGGGCGATTGGATTTCTCCATTTGGAAAATACCCCAAATTCACGCTGATCAATTCCCAACCATTCATGGGATTTGGTTCTAAATCGTTGTACAAATAAGAGTAAAAAGGATGTTGCTGATTTGAATAAATATTTTGAATTTCGCCTGCATCCAATATGTTCGTGTTCATATTGACGGTTTGGTATTTGTCTACCGTTTGATTGACCGATCGCGGAATCCAATCAAAGTTATTTAAAAATAGCAAGTCAAATGCAGTGTTTGAAACGGTAT
>CAYFTH010000185.1:0-3832 GCA_964346075.1 uncultured Fluviicola sp.
GGTGTGGATTGTGGCTGTTGTGGTGCTCCTACCTGTTCTGCATTGGCAGAAGATATTGTCAATGACGAAGCTACGTTAAAGGATTGTATTTTTATTCAACGACGTTATGAAAAACAGGGCTTGATTAGCAGTGAAGAGGCTTATGAGATCATGGAGCGGATCTGGGGAAAAGGAAAATTTAGTTCAAACATATAAATATTTAAGTTATGCAAGTTTCAGAAATAATAGACAAATTGGGATTAACAGTATTCTCTGGTAAGAATGGGGGCACAAGATCGATTTCAGGCGGTTATGCCTCGGATTTGTTGAGCGATGTTATGGGACATGCACGCGAAGGCCAGGTTTGGGTAACGTTACAGACTCATAAAAATGTAATGGCTATAGCTTCCCTGAAAGACTTGGCAGCTGTGATTCTGGTGAAAGGAAATCAGCCTGATGATGATACCTTAGAACACAGTAACGAAGAAGGTGTGCCTATTCTCGGTACAACGAAGTCTTCTTTTGAGATTGTCGGTGAATTGTATAAGTTAATGGAAAAACATGAGGTTTTATAAGGCTGACTTACATACGCACACTGTTTTGTCTCCTTGCGGTGACCTTGAAATGAGTCCTTCGCAGGTTATACGCCGGGCAAAAGCTCAAGGTGTTGATATCCTTGGAATTACCGATCATAATACCACGTTACAATGTGCTGTTATGGAGAAAGTGGCTAAGCAGTATGGGATTGCGGTAATGTGTGGGGCAGAGGTTACCACGAAAGAAGAAGTTCATTGCTTGGCTTTTTTTAATACTTCCGCTCGCCTTAATGAATTTGGAACGTATGTTTATGAACATCTGGCTGATTTTCCTAATAACCCCGAAAAGTTCGGATATCAAGCGGGTGTGGATGAGAATGATATGATTTTGGATCAACCGGAAAAATTGTTGATTTCGGCAACCGATATTTCTATTGAAGCTTTAAGTGAAAAAGTAAAAGAGATGGGAGGAATTTTTATTCCGGCCCACATTGATCGGTTGAGTAACGGAATTACTGGCCAGTTAGGTTTTGTTCCGCCGGATTTGAATTTTGATGCGTTGGAACTTTCCCGGTTTGTTACTCAAAGTACTTTCTTGGAGAAAAATCCTGGGTATAAGAATTACCCGTTTATTCAAAGTTCAGATGCACATTATCTGGAGGATATTGGTGCTGCGACTACACTATTTTATTTGCATGCACCCACGTTTGACGAAATTCATGCTGCTCTTAAGCAACAAGGAGGGCGTAAAATCGAACTGTCGTTATGAAAACTATTGCATATCATCTGTTGGATATTGTACAGAATGCCATTCAGGCTCAAGCCTCTGACATTCGGATTCAGATCAATGAGTCTGATGCCTCCGGTGTTTTCAGTCTCACGATATCCGATGATGGAAGGGGAATGAGTGAAGATCAACTGCGGCGGGCCACCGACCCTTACTATACCTCGAGAGATACCAGAAATGTAGGTTTAGGGCTGCCTTTGCTGAAGCAAAATGCCGAGCGGACAGGCGGTTTTTTTAGAGTTGATTCTGAGGTGAATTTGGGAACAAAGGTGCTAGCGGTGTTTAATAAAAACAATATTGACTGTCCCTCGAAAGGAGATGTTGGAGGGACGATTCATCAATTGATTACTAGTAACACTTCCCTTGAGTTTTGGTTTAGTTATACAAAAAACGGCGTTACGTATGAGTTGGATACCCGTGAATTGAAAGAAGTGTTGGATGGAATGCCTTTGTATCAAAGGGAAGTAAGTGCTTATATAAAAGAGATGATCATGGAAAATCTGGAAGAAATAAATGCCTGTGATGATTTTAGTTATACAACATAAAGAATTAATTGATAAAGGGAGAACGAAACGTTATTTTCGTGGCCAAATCCCTTTTTATTTTTTGGATGAAATACGTTCTTTGTACGGTGAAATATAGTTATTTAGAATGTTTTTAAATAGAATGTTATTTCATTAACAGTGTTAAAATATTAACAGAATCGTATTATATTTGCAACTGAAATTAATTAATAAATCAGACGATTTTATAGAATTCGAAAAGGATTAATAATAAAAAGCTATGGGAAAAATTAAGTCATTAGACGATCTTAAAAAGCGCAAAACTGATCTCCAGCAAAAAGTAGATCTGAGAGAACGCGCTGAAGATGCCGAATCCTACGTTCAGATAAAAGTAGGAATGGCTACAAGTGGCATTGCATCTGGTGCTAAGGAAGTCATGGATTTTCTTATCGAAGCGTTGGAAAAACGTAATATAGAAGCCGTTGTAACACAAGCTGGCGATATGGGGTACAGCTTTGCTGAGCCTACCATAGAAGTTACCAAACCGGGTGAAGAACCTGTTGTTTTTGGGTATGTGGATAAAACAAAGGCCGATGAAATTATTGAGCGGTATATTAAACGCGGTGAATTAGTGGATGGAATTATACCGCAGAATTACAGAACTATTGATGAGGAATAATTTTAAATCAAGGAGGAACAGACCATGACAAAATATAAAATGCATTTACTTGTTTGTGGCGGAACCGGCTGTCGAGCCTCGGCAAGTGATTCTATTACTGAAAACCTGAAGCAATCTCTTCAGGATAATAACCTGCAGGATGAAGTTCAGGTGATTATGACCGGGTGCTTCGGCTTCTGTGAAAAAGGACCGATTATTAAAGTATTACCCGATAATACCTTTTACACAGAGGTGAAACCTGAAGATACTGAGGAGATTGTTAAAGAACATATAATTAAAGGACGTAAAATTGACCGTCTTTTATACAAAGACCCGGATCAGGGCGAAATTATCCGCGATTCCAAGAATATGAATTTTTACAAAAAACAAATTCGTATTGCTCTGAAAAATTGTGGATTTATCGATCCGGAAAATATCGATGAATATATTGCGCGAGATGGCTATTTTGCCTTGGGAAAAGTGCTGAAGGACATGAAGCAAACCGAGGTCATCGATCAAATTAAAGAATCTGGTCTTCGTGGCCGTGGTGGAGGTGGTTTCCCCGCTGGCTTGAAGTGGGATTTTGCCTATAAAAACCAGTCGGACGAAAAATACGTCGTTTGTAATGCTGATGAGGGCGACCCCGGAGCATTCATGGATCGTTCCATTTTGGAAGGTGATCCGCATTCTGTACTTGAAGCTATGGCTATTTGCGGATATGCTACTGGCGCTTCAAAGGGATTGATTTATATTCGAGCAGAATATCCATTAGCCATCAAGCGATTAAAAATTGCCTTGAAGCAAGCCCGTGAATATGGATTGCTCGGCGAAAATATTTTTGACAGCGATTTCAGTTTCGATATACAACTCAGATATGGCGCAGGTGCCTTCGTATGTGGGGAAGAAACTGCATTGATCCATTCCATGGAAGGTGAGCGTGGTGAACCAACTTTTAAACCTCCTTTCCCTGCGGAATCCGGTTATTTGAAGAAGCCTACAAACGTAAATAACGTTGAAACTTATGCCAACGTACCTGTAATTATCAACAAAGGAGCAAATTGGTTCAATAAGATAGGCTCTGAAAAGTCTCCAGGAACAAAAGTGTTTGCTCTTGCCGGAAAGGTTAATAATGTTGGACTGGTTGAAGTTCCGATGGGAATTACCCTTCGTGAAGTCATCTTTGAAATTGGTGGCGGCATTAAAGATGGAAAGAAATTTAAAGCCGTACAAACCGGTGGCCCTTCCGGTGGATGTTTAACAGAAGAACACCTGGATACCCCAATCGATTTTGATAATCTGATTGCTGTTGGTTCGATGATGGGATCAGGCGGAATGATTGTAATGGACGAAGACGACTGTATGGTTTCGG
>CAYFTH010000186.1:0-3823 GCA_964346075.1 uncultured Fluviicola sp.
GATGAGTACAAGATTCGTTATGAGTTTAGAGTGGATACGTATTTGGAGGAGTGAATACTTGATGAATAAAAAGAAGCAGTAATTGATCATTTAACTGGACTCCAATGGACGCGAAAAAGTCCTGGAAAAGTCGTTGTTTGCATACTGGGTTTTAGAATAGTGAAAGCGCTACTCCACCAGACCAATTTCAATCAGGCTCGGCCAGTTTTTTCCAGTGATGAAGAGCTGCTTTGTCGATTTTTTATAAGCAATACCGTTCATGACTTCACCTGACTTTCGGTGATCCAATGCAATGATACTACCGTCAATACGTCCCGTAACGATACCTGTTACAGGGTCAATAATGACGATCATGTTCGTTTGGTAAACATTGGCGTATATTTTTCCATTGATATACTCGAGTTCGTTCAACGCCTTGATTGGTCCTTCATTCGAATAGACTTCAATCGTCTTTTTGAGGCTGAAATTTTCAGGATCTATAAAAGAAATCCGCTCTGTTCCGTCTGACATAATGAGATGTTGACCATCATTACACAGTCCCCAACCCTCACCTGAATAACTGAAGGTCTTTAATGTTTCCAGCGTATTTTTATCGTATACAAAGCAAGTATTTTCCTGCCACGTGAGCTGGTAAAGACGATCTTCAAGAATAGTGATTCCTTCTCCGAAATAATCGGACGGAAGCGGTTCTTCTGCTACTGATTTGCCCGAGTTGAGATCTACTTTCATGACACGACTTTTTCCGGTAACTCCGCGACCGCCACTACCTTCGTAGAGTTGATTTCCATCAAATTCGAGCCCCTGCGTGTATGAAGTGGTGTTGTGCGGGTAAACTTTAATAGCTTCAGCGGTGAATTCTTTTGGATAAACATCTGACAAAACGCGAATAATGCGGTTGTCGCGCTTAACTTTACCATCCGCTAATTTGGCGCGCAGAGAAATTTGATGGGTGCCTACATTCCAGGTGTGAGTTGGCAATTGAAAGGCATAGCTTGTTTTCTGAGGAGTTCCTTCAAAAAGAATTGTATCGCCGGCGAACACTTTTAAATGGTTGATCTCATCACGTCCTTGCACAGCTACTTCCACGCGGAAGGTTTTTCCCCGCTGAGCGGACGCATTATTAAAAGGAAGCTCAAACTTTGCAGGACGTCGTGTTTTAGTGGGTAAATCATCGCTCGATTCTTCAGAAGTACAATGTGTACATAAACCTGCTACCAAAGCAAGGGTAAAAACAAGAAAATAGCGCTTCAACATCATGAATTAATTAATTTTAGACTGAATGGCAGATGCTGAGATCGCACCGTGTGAATCGTGATAGTTTACACTTCTATCCTTCATTAATATGGCTTGAGGAGACTGGTGAGCCACTCCGGAAATGTCGCTCAATGCATTAGAAACTGCACGGTTTGCGATCAGATCAATAAAATAGAGTTGGCAATTACTCTCCTCATCCCAGCCGTCCTCAAAACGCCGCAGCGCCATGGAAGATATGTTACAACGTGTCGAGTGTTTAAAAAACAGCACATGTTCTTCCTCGGACGCAGCTATTGCTGCCTTTAAATCTTCTTCAGATTCTACGTTGTTCCAGTTCAGACGCGACTGACGCGATGATCGTTTTGAAGAGAATAACCCCATATTAAAATGCAGATTTAAATTGTTTTAAAAATCGAACGTCGTTTTCAGAGTAGAGCCGCAAGTCGTTCACGCGATATTTGAGTTGAGCGATGCGCTCCACACCCATTCCAAAAGCAAAACCACTGTAAGTTTCCGGATCAATATCAGATGCTTCAAGCACATTAGGATCAACCATCCCACAACCCAAAATTTCGAGCCATCCTGTATTTTTACAAACGTTGCAACCGCTACCTTGACAGATCGTGCAGCTGACATCTACTTCAGCACTCGGTTCTGTAAAGGGGAAATAGGAGGGACGCAAACGAATTTTGGTTTTTTTGCCAAACATTTCCTGAGCAAAATAGAGCAGTGTCTGCTTGAGGTCAGCAAAAGAAACATCTTTATCAATAAATAATCCTTCAACCTGATGGAAAAAGCAATGAGCACGTGCTGATATCGCTTCATTGCGATACACACGACCTGGAGATATTGTACGTATAGGAGGCGTTTCATTTTCCATGACGCGCACCTGAACGGAGGAAGTGTGCGTGCGCAATGCCATTTCGCGATCACCTTTTTCTACAAAAAATGTGTCTTGCATATCCCTTGCCGGGTGCTCAGGAGGAAAGTTGAGCGCTGAAAAGTTGTGCCAGTCGTCCTCGATCTCCGGACCTTCAGAAATGCCATAACCGATGCGTTCAAAGATACTGATGATTTCGTTGCGTACTACTGAAATAGGGTGACGTGCACCAAGTGGCTGTGGCTCGCCAGGTCGCGTAAAATCAAGAGACTCCTTTGTTTCAGTCTGCTCTTCCAATTGCGCTTGTGAAGCATCAAATTTCTCTTGTGCTTTCTGCTTGAGTTGATTGATTTGTTGTCCGACAGATTTTTTTTCGTCATTGGGGACTTCTTTCAGAGCACCAAATAATGGTTTCAGGCAATTTTTACTTCCCAAAAAACGGATACGAAAAGTCTCGAGCTGATCCTTATTCACTATGGATGTCGCTGCTATTTCTTCGGAGAGTGCTTCTATTTTCTTTTCAATATCCAACATAATGCTATTGTACTGCTATAAATTCGAATTGTCAAAAGTACAAAATTAGCGTAAAACCATAGAATTTGGATAAGAATGAATATTTTTGCGCTTTCAAATTATTCTATTATGATACGTCAGTGCGCAGTTTGGGGAGTCTTTTTCATGTTGTTTTTCATCGGGATGGGATGTAAAAATGAAGATCCTTCTGTGGTTAAAATTAATGTACGTTCGGGGAGTGACACGATCATTACTGGAGCGGAGGTACGCATTATCGGAGATTTGAGTAAAGACACCCCCGAGTATCAGGATCAAACAATTTCGAACGGTGAGGGTGTTGCTCTATTCAATATAGATCCTATTTTTGATAAATATGGTAAAGATGATCAATTAGTTGCAAACTTCACAGTGTATGCAAGGGATTCTCAACCAGGATATACCATCACAAAAGTGCGAGCCAAAGCGCATTTAACGACAACTGAAACAATTATCTTGAAGAAATAGCAACTTTTTATTAATTTTATACGTTCTATTGTTAGAAAAGAAACTTACGTTATGAAGAAATTTATAGTTTACCTCAGTGTTTTAGCCGTAGCAGCTTTTGTCATTACGAGCGTTGGTGCTTGTAGAAAGAAAGGCGATACGATCGCAAAAGTGACGGTGAGAGATACTGCAAATATTTTGGTGCCGGGCGCAACAGTTATTTTATATGGCGAGTCAACGACTGACCCTATACAACCTGTAAACCTGCGCGATACTACCACCACGAATACCTCTGGAGTAGCAACATTTAATTTTAATGACGTCTATCAGCTGGGTCAGGCTGGAGTTGCAGTCATGAACATAGCTGCAGAAAAAGGTGACCTTTACGGTGAAGGAATTATCAAGATAGAAGAAGAAGAAGAAAACCGCGTCACTGTTTTTGTACAACCATAGGTTTTAACGAGCTTATCAAGAAATTTAACGGCAGTGCGATTCCTATTCGTGACTGCCTTTTTTTGTTGAAAGTGGCGAGAAAATTGAATTTACTTTTTTAGCATCTTGTCCGATGAGGTTATTTGTAGCGCATTCTTCCGTTGCTAAATCAGAGTCCTTATTTAAAATAATTGCTCAATCGTGGATGTGGTTGTCACAGACTACCTTTAAATTTCCTGAAAAACTTGCTGTAACAAAAAA
>CAYFTH010000187.1:0-3737 GCA_964346075.1 uncultured Fluviicola sp.
TCACTCTCGGGATTAGTTCGAAGACGTCCCGATGAATCGGGACTGTCTCACTGAAGTAATCAGAGAGGTATGTCGTAGGCCTTGTCTTCATTTGTGTGGAGTCTGTTTTTGGGGTTTTTATTTTTTTGAAATTCTTCTGAGCGCATGATCCAGTTTCGGGCAGCGGCTTTCCAATCTTTCATTTTTGTTTTTCCTCCAACGAGCCAGCCATTGGATTCGAAATGATTTTGAAACATTTCGGCGTTTTGGATGGTGGATTGTTGTTCCTGGAAGAACGCTTTGGTTTCTTCGAGTTTTGGAGGTATAAACTTTTTCTTTTTTGATTTTGATTTCTTTTTTGATGATGGAGATCGAGGAGGCGAATGCAATTCGCCCTCTCTTGTTTTATATTGTTTACTATTGTTTACTATATGTTTATTATTGTTTATGAAAGGTCGCACGAGATGTACAGATGTATTATCAGGTGTATTATCAGGTGTATTATCAGATGATGTATCAGGTGTATTATCACTTGTTTTATCAGGTGTTGTATCAGGTGTTGTATCAGGTGTATTATCGAATCTGTACATGTGAACTTTCGATGATTTGAATCGGCTTTTTGATGGTGCGTACTTGATGTATTTCCATTTGCTGAGTTCTTTCAGGCATTTGGTGTACGTGTTGGCCGATCCGATCTTGGATAGTTCCATGAGTTCTTCTCGTCTGATATTGATTTCATCCTTGAACCTTACATTGTTCCAGATTTGAAACAATGCAAAGTACAGGCTGATGTGCCATGGGGTAATTCGTGGATCTTCTTTGAATTTGTCCATGGCGTTTTCCATGTGAAGGATATAATTGACCATTGCGCTCGAATTGCTTATATGTTGCGTTTGTTCTCTTCGATGATCTCCAGTATCTCTCTTTTGTCGTAGAAAATCACTCCTCCCACTTTGGAATAGGGAATCGTGCCGTTTACGCGCAGGTTTTGGAGTTTTCCCGGGGATATCCCCAGCATGCGCTGGACCTGATGTGATTTGAGTAGTTCGACCTCGGCTTGTTTTTGAGGTTGATTGTCCAGGAGTTGTTCTTTGATTTCCTGGAGCGTTGTGATTAGTTCTGTTTTTAATTCTTGCAGATCTTGCTGCGTTACAATTGAAACTTCCATAAAGCATTACATTTTAAGATTCACTGCAAATAGAAGTATTTGTGTCTAAATTCACACCGTACAAACCTTACACTACGGTGTTATAACCCTTGTTAATGTTGGCTTATAGAAATAAAATTTGTTGAAAGTGGTTTCAGGGTGTTCTATTTCGGGGTATTTTCTTGAATTTTGATAAAATTTGGCTTGTTTTAGTGCGAAAATGTGCTCAAAAACTGTTCGTAAGAGTCGTTAAAATGAGATGGCAATAAAATAAAGTGTAAGGTGTAAAGTTCGTTTTTTATTTCTTCCTTAAATCCACAATAAAACATTGTATATCAATACATAAATAGGCGTTAATTGAATCTTTTTAAGTTTCTAAATTTCGTCTAAAAACACCAGACCTTACACACCTTACACTACACCTTACAAACTATTTTTAAGGTGTCATAATACATTATTAATCAGTATATTGACAAGAATTAGTTCAGAATGGACTATTTTTAATAATGATTGTCGTAAAATGCTTAATTTTGAATGTGAAAAGCGCGGTTATACGCTTCGCATTTACTTAAAAAAGAAACAGGATTGAGATAGCATTTTAACTGACATATTGAAATAAAACATTGTAGCGAAAGCTGCTTTTCGGGTCACAAAAACCTCCAATTTTTAGTAATCCCCAATAAGAGTAGTCTTTTGCCCAGCTAAGGCGTGGGCTAGAGACTGTTTGGGGATAGGTGCGTGGAGGTACCTTGTGACTTGCAGGATCGGCTCACGCTGCTTTTTTAAGTACACCTCTATGTTGAAAATTGAATTAACCCGTTACCCTTTAGCCATGAATGTCATTGATGACTTGTTGGTCTTTATGGTGTTTCATGATATTGAAACGGTTGATGAATTGATTGAACTCAACGATGATCAGATCCAAGATATGGAGGGTTTTCAACCTCATCTGCTGGAAGCTGTTCATGTTATCCGTGCAACAAGGTTAAATTAGTTTTATCTCATTCAGCAGATCTATTCCTATGCTTTTCACGTTTTCAACGGTTTTATCAGAATGATTGTACATGTTGTTTCGTATATGTTGAATGGAAATCGATTCGCTCTTTTCATTGCGAAATGATTGTTGGATCCAGCGCATCATTTCTGTTTTGGTTTCCGGATTAACGTGATCTTTATTGTGCAGTAGTTTGAAAAGTAATGCCAGTTCAGCTGCGCTCATTGTTGTGGTTAATTTAGGGAATGACTGAATGGTGGTATTCCCTGGCTCTTTTTCAAGCTGTTTGACATATTCCTCTTCAATTCTGATCCACTCGAGTAACATCGTCAGAAGATCTTTACGATCATCGACCAGTTGCTTTTTAGTTGCCCTGGAGATCTGACGTAATTCGGTTTGTTTCCGGATCAATGTCATCGACATCTCATGGGTGTTTTCACAATCTAATAATTCAACGCGCATCTTATTGATGAGGTATTCATAGAATATGAAGTCATTGAAGTTGTGAGCAATCATGAAATGAATAACGGCTTCTTCGGTGATTTGGTAATATTTGTTTTTCTTCAGGAACCTGAGAAATGCACTCAGGAACGTACTGAAGTAATTGACTTCTTTGTAAGTGATTCGGGAATTAAGATCAAGGTTCAAGACTTTTTCGAGTTTCTCCTCTATGATGGAGTAAAGAGCATCATCGATCTCAATCTTTTTCAAGATCTTGAGTATCTGTTTGGCGGTCCCGACAAAATCGTTGTGATTGGCGATATTCGAAAAATAGGGCATTCTTTGCTGATGATCGAGAAGTTTATAAAAGTGACGATCCATGAAATTCATGATATCAACGATGGATAAGTAGATCAGAGCTGCACAGTCATTATTTGAATACGCGGGCTTTACTTTAATTTCCAGGTCAGATTCATTCAAATCAAATTGCTGGAGTACATCGTTGATGTAGCTGATCAGTAGGCGCTGAACACTATCGAGCGTATTTTTTGCTTCTTTTTCCTGAAGTGAAAAGATATGAGCTCTTAAATTCGATTTTGTTTTACACACCGTCTCATCAAGAATTTGATTGATATAACCATACTTGATTCGATCCGGTTGCAATTCTTCCCACTCTGATTGAAAGGCTACGCCAATCATTTGTATTGAGTTTTGGTGTTTGATTTTAACAATATTGTGACCGCACTCTGGCTGAACTTTTAGTTGTTCTAGGATGTCAGCTGCAATGATGTCATTGTTCTGCTCTGAAAATATCTGTTTCTGATAAAAGTACTCTGGTGCGAGTGGGTGTATAGTGGAAATTTTGACTTTCTCTATGAGTCTTTTTTGATTGCCCTTGGTTTTAAACTTCCCCAGGATCATGTCTTGACAGTTGGGCTCTTGGTCGTTTAGATATTTAGAGATTGTTGTAAGGTGCTCTCCTTGAAGCTTGACGGGATTCAAGTTACCATTGATGAAATCTTCATAAATATCTAGTTCTGCATATTTATGTAGCATATCGTTTGTGTTAAGGTGTTTCTTTACATTGCTTTTTGATCTTTTTTGTTAGTACTTGTTTAGCGCTAATAGAATTACTCGTTTTGATTTTATTTGGTGTTATATTGACAAAAATAGGGG
>CAYFTH010000188.1:0-3673 GCA_964346075.1 uncultured Fluviicola sp.
AAAAAATCAAAAATTTTAAAAAGTTCTGGGAGGTGTAGTTGCTCGGGGGGATACGTTTATTTAGCTGAGTTAAAAGCGCAGCCTCTTATCCCTAATCTAGAAGAAAATGAGGTGTTGTTAACTTCTGATACGGTGGTGATTTTAGAAGGTCAGATACTCGAAAAACCAGCGAATAGAGCAGCCGCTTTTGATATGCTCAAGCGCTTATCTGGAAAAATGAATGAAGTGGTTACAGGCGTTCATTTGCGATCGAGGGAAGATACAGCGAGTTTCTATGTATCGACCCAGGTTTTTTTTAAATCCTTGAAAACGGAAGAAATAGAATATTACATTGAACATTATCGTCCTTTTGATAAGGCGGGGGCTTATGGTATTCAGGAATGGATTGGTCAGATTGGAGTGGAGCGAATATCGGGCTGTTTTTACAATGTTATGGGGTTGCCTGTTCAAAAGGTTTGGGAAATTCTGAACGCACGATTTGCTTAAATCCAACCGAGTGTAAATAAGTGTAGCCAACGATCATTCAGATATAGGAGTAGTATCAGACCTATACCAAAAAAGTAAAGACTAATATTAAATAGCAAGCTGTAAGTTAATGTTCTACCACGCAGCAAATAAGTGATAAAAGGAAGAAAGAGAATGATGGGTATGAGCGGGAAGGTTCCTGAAACACTGAAATCCGTGCGCGTGAAATACCAGTTGTTTTTATCCCAAATCCAAAGCCGCTTAATATCTCGAAAAATATAGGTTCGTTCAATATATACGACGTGATTATTATTACTTGCATAGCTAAAAGCAGGCTGGACCCACGCTTTTTCACCAGTTTCAAGGCGTAGCGGTACTATTCTGCTGTAGCGTAAACCCGCATAACTCAACACAGGGTTTGTATGTGTTATGTTCGATTTCTCCCAACGTTCTGGTAATACAAGCATGTCTATGATAAAGATAGCAGCAACCAACAAGCTGCACCACATAATAACCTTAAAAAACCGCCAGTGCGTTCCTCTCGAAATTAACTGGAAATAAGCTTCGTTCTCTGCAGCTTCTCGTTCTTTCATGTATTGATATCGCGCTTTAGCATTGTGCAGCCGTTCTTCGTGAATTTCTTCGGCCGTTTTTTGCCGCCGCTTAGGAGTGGTTTTCTGCTGATGTTCGGATTTCCTTTGCTCGGGTGACTTTTTAGATTGTTCTATGGCAATCATGAGGTGATCGTAAGCTTCAGTTAATTGAATGAATTTCAAATGCGCTTCATCAGTTGGATTGCGATCGGGGTGGTAGTGCATTGCTTTTTTTCGATAGGCCTTTTTAATCACCTTTTCATCCTTGGTCGGAACAATATCCAATATTTCAAAATAGCGTTTAGCGCTCATGGACTTGGGCTATCGTTCTGTTGCGGTCTATTTTCCCGTTTGAAGTTCTGGACAGCTCCTCTACGAAAAAATAGGCCTTTGGGCGTTCATACTTTTCTAGCCGGTTGGAAATAGCTGTTTCAACGAAGGTACCTTCGATTCGCTGCTCACCGATCCATACGACACGACTACCGAACTGTTCATCGGGCAATGCTCCAATCATAAATGCATCGGAAGGAAGAAGATCCGCTAATTTTTTTTCTACCTGTTCGGGTTGAATTTTTATCCCGCCGGAATTGATGGTGAAATCAGAACGGCCCAGCCAATGGAATCGACGATCATCTAACAAATCTACAACATCGTTAGTGGTAAGATTATTGATTTTGAGATGAGGTGCATGAATGACTAATTCCTGATTTGCTGTTGTATCAAAACGGCAATCACCGAGCGCAAAATAAGGATCACCTTTATTGTTAAGTTTCCGTAAAGCTATGTGAGAAACGGTTTCTGTCATGCCGTAAGTCGAATAGGCTATTCCTTTGAATTGCTGTAATTGTTCTTCCAGTTGAGCAGAAACGGGAGCACCGCCTATAATCAAATGGCGTATAAAATTGAGTTTTTCGGGATGTTCTCTCAGTGTCGCCGAAACTTGCAGGGGGACCATTGCCGCAAAGTCAATCGGTACGTTTAGTTCTTCCAGTGGAAGCCGGTTAAACGGGGTGACATACAAATCCATGTCGAATTCCAGACTGCGTACGTACATCATTTTTCCACCGATAAAAGCAGGAGAAATACATAAAAGAGCATGATCACTCGCTTTAAAATTGAAAAATTCCCCTGTAGTTTGTGCCGATGCGACAAACTTCCATTTTGAAATGTCTATAGCTTTAGGCGATCCCGTAGATCCTGAGGTATGCTGTGTTATAAAAGAATTGTCATCTTTCCATGCGCGCTCAAAATCAACCAGTAATTGCCGATCTTTTCGTTCAGTTGTAATGAAATGAATGTTCATACGACCACTTAGGAACAGAATTTGCTCTGATTAGAATAATTAACAATGTTAAACACGATGAATTTACTGATTGTTTTTAAATTTATCGATAAATAGAAGAAATAATGAAAAATTTTGTTCTGATTACCCTGCTATTCGCATCAGTATTTTTCTCCTTTGACGGGCTGAAAAATTCAGAAGGAATCAATTTTAAAAACGTATCTTTTGAAGAAGCGCTTGAAATGGCCGATGCGGAAGGAAAATATATTTTTGTAGATGCCTATGCGGAATGGTGTAGACCGTGTAAATGGATGGAAAAAAACACTTTCAAAAACCCGAAAGTGGGACGGCTGTTCAACAAAAATTTTATCAATTTAAAAATTGATATGGAGAAAGGAGAAGGACCACAACTGGCTCGAAAATATCGCGTGACGCAATACCCTACAATGATGATTATTGATGCGGAGGGAAATGTGGTTAAACGCATTATTGGTGCAAAAAATGAAACGGCACTGATTGAGTCTGTGCAGGGACACCTTCAGCCTTAATATCTGCGGACAATCCACGATGCGACGCGTCGGGTTGCAATACCTGCTATTTTCTCTGATCGAACGATCTGTTGTGCTTTTTCCTGACTAAAAACAGCTTGTAAGTCCTTGACTTCACCACACGGTACATAGTGTTGGTGGAGCGCTTCGAGTAAAGCCGATGCTTCCTGTTTATTTACTTCTGGTTCCATCAATTCGAATAGCGCTTGCCGGTGTTCTACGCGTAGCTGAACGCTGTTGAAACGCTCGTCAGACAATAAATGTTCGAGACCGAGTTGACGGGAAAGGTTTTCAAAATGGCGGTTACTTCCAATCGCGAAAGTAATCGTTTTACCATCTTTTGTTTGAAAAAGTTCTCCATAGGGTGCGATATTCGGATGCAAAGAACCAATGCGTTCGGGTACCTTTCCTGTCATGAGATAGTTGGAAGCTTGATTCACGAGCGACGCAACAGCTGCATCGTAGAGTGAAACACTTATGCTTTTACCCGTATAATTCATCTTGAAACGTTCTTTTTGTAGCATTTCAATTAGCAAACCCTCCTTGAGATGGTGCGCCGCGAGGACATCAATCAATGCTATAGGCATCTTTACAGGACCACTATCCGGAGTACCATTCATTGACATAAAACCACTCTCCGCCTGAAGAATGAGGTCGTAGGCTACGCGGTCACTGTCATCGCCAAAACCACTGATTTTTCCAATGATGAGTTGCTTGTTGTGACGGCGCAGTTCTTTGTCTGTGATGTTAAGCTTTTCCTGTCCTCCTTTTTTAAAATTCATCAA
>CAYFTH010000189.1:0-3643 GCA_964346075.1 uncultured Fluviicola sp.
TGGAACTCGAGGAGCGCCTGGCTGAGATGGAAGAACAAAAAAGTACAACGCATACAGAAGAAGATGCGTTAGAAGAACGTATAAGCAAGTTAGAAGCTATGATTGAAGAAATGAGAAAATGAAAAATGTTGGAACCCCCAACTTTTCACTTTTAACATGTAACTTGAAGTTATGAGAAAACGAAAAATAGTACTAACCCTTGGAATTTTTTCCATTGCAGTGTTATTCGCCTGCAAAAAAGAACAGCCCGAAATGAACGGCAATGCAAAAGACCCGTGTGATTGTGCCAGTGAGGTGAGTGCGGATTTTACTATGGAAGAAGCATCCTATTTTGGGACAAATTTTGAATTTACTACAGAGGCGGATAGTATTCTAAAAGGGCAGTATGTTTTGTTTAATGCAAATCAGGAAGATGCCGAATACCTCTGGTATTTAGGGACAGAAACAGAGTCTACTAAAGATACATACAGACAATTTGACAATTCTTTAACGGGGACAACTCAACCCATTATTCTAGTTGTTAAAAAAGAACCTAATAAACTATGCTTCCCGGAAGATGATGGTTATGATTCGATTGTGAAATATATTACAATTACAAATTATCCAATTTATGATTATCAAAACAACGATATCGATTACGGAACTAAAGAAGGGGTTTTCAGAGTTAAAAATGAGGAGTCACAAGATAGTATAGAAATTACTATTGACTTTATACTTGATCAATTTAATAACCAAAAGTTAAACATTTTCAACTTCGATGGAAGCGGTAATGATTGCATTGAGACAATTGATGAATACCGAAACACCTATCGTGAAACACGTTTTAGTCCTACAGACATTGTGAGTTGCAATCAATTAAGGGGGTACATTAAAACACTAGTCAATGGCTCTGTGGAGATGTATTTTACTCAAATGAACCCTAGCGATCCTGACTACCACGTTTACCATTATTTTGGAAGAAGAATAGGCTCCCTTTAAATAATAAAAAAAGATAAAAAAATGAAGAAATTTATATTTGTATTTATTTTGGCAACATTCAGCCTACTTAGTACTTATGCTCAAACACCTGATTTCGAATTTCCATGTGTCAATGAGGTGAGCACAGACCCAGAGAATCCATCTAATAATTCGTTACCTATCGATGCTAATAATGATCCAGATATACGCTTTTTAAACGGGTTTGATTGGGTAAATGGAGATATTACTTCAAATGGCTATTACAATTTGGATAACATTTTTTACCCAGACGATCAGCCAAAAACCTATATGACCAATGTAAAACCGCTGACTCAAACTACTGACTATTATGAGTATCTTTATCCAGGGCTTAACTTTACCCCAAAAAATGGATGGGAATTGCTCATTTATAATTTAGGTAGATATCCTGATAATGCAACCTCACATCAGTATTTGGAGCAAAAATACCTCCCATACATTGTATTGTACAATCGCTATAGGGGAATTATTCGCGTATTCGTATCTTATGGTCGAAATGAGTCTCCAGGTGAGGCTATTGACGGTGTAAAAATTGATTTAGGATTTGCTGAGAATAACACAACTGAAAAACCCATCTTTTCGGGACTTTTGCGCCTTGGTGACGGATTAGACAATAGTTTAGATGTAAATACAACAGAAATAAATCAATCGGTAGTAGCAAAAAACCCTGGTGCTTCAAATAAATGGTATAGTGCAGACTTTCAAATTGCTTATGATCCATGTACGTGTGTTTATCCGTCAAGATTAAAATTAAACTTCAATTTTTTTACTCAAACTGATTTCAGGTTGGTTGGGAATGCTTTGCAACAAAATGATATTGATATGACAACGGCACAAAACCTCATAGCGCAAGATTTCCTTGGAGCCTTTGAGTTAGATGAAAGTGGAGACCCTATAGAAGGTTTTATTATATATAAAAAGCTAAGCTATGCAATAGATGATTATTTGGAACAACTGGACAATTATGAAACTGAATTAGCAGGAGTTCAACAGGAGAATAAAAGAATAAAGCGGAATAAAGCAATTGCAAAAGCGTTTAAAGCAATAATAATTGGAGGCGTTTCAGCGTCCTATTCGGCAGCTGGTGCAGTTTCGATAGCTGCTGCAATGACTGGACAAGCGCAGTGGGCGCAAGACATTTGGGACGATGCAAAAGACCTTCTTGATGGAGATTCCCTAAAACTCTACAAATTAAACGATGAAACGAAAAAATTATTGGGAGGACAGTTTGATTTTTTGATCGACAAAGCCTTTGAAGAGAAAGCGGAACCTTCAAGCCCAAGTGCCCCTTCAATAAGCTATAGTCAAATGTCATTTACTGGTGAATTAAACGATTTTTTGGATGTAGGAGGAATGGATTTTGCGGCTCCTGGTACCTTTCAAGACCCAAATAATTACGATTCCACAAATGATCCATTGGTTTATAGCTATCCTGTCTATAATGAAGTTTTAGGAGTTTTTGCTTTGTTGAAGGCACCGAAGGTTGAAGTATCAAATACTACATTAAAATATAATTGTGAATCAAAAAAATATTTTAAAACACATGATGTATTTCAAGCTGAAAATGCCATTCAAATAAAACTAAAAGAACCTTTAGAATACAGTTTTAACCCTGTTTTAAAGATTGAAGGCGTAGATATTCAAGCTAGTATAGAAATTAGAGGTTTTGAAAGGTCATATCCAATCCAAATCGATTCATTGTTGTTAACTCAAAATAATACTGTAAATATTGAACCGCTTTTTCTTGATGATAATAACACAGAGGTTCATTATTCAGACTTCGATACTATTCCCGATTTGCTAAAGTTGAACACAATTTATACACCATTAGATGCATTTAATAATTCGGTGTACCAATTTGGATATAAAACAAAACGCCTGTCAATAGGATATAATGCTATTCAGTCTGATGAACAATATTGTAGTCAATTAGAAGAGGAGTTTTTCAATAAAGAGGTTGAAATTTTAAATTTTGACAATGATAAAATCTACCTCAAACTCCTTATCAACGTCACCTACGAAGGTGAAAAATCAGACGGTTCTCCGCATGAATATACGTACATGTTTACCTATAAAATAGATCCGAATGACATAACAGAAAGCTCAACTGAGCTTTACCCGAATCTACAAAGCTCTCCAAGTGACATTACCCAATACCCGCAAAACCTTTTTCTTGATGGCGAGACCTTTGATGGTTCAGATGTAGAAGGCTGCCAAATGAATGGTACTAGCTACTTGTGTAAAGCCATAGATGATGTTCAATTGACTGGTACGTTTTCCATAGCAAACGGTTATGACGTCCTTGTAGAAGCAGGAAATGAAGTACGCGTGCTGCCAGAAGCCATCACGCCACCTGAAATGGTCTGGCAAATTGAACCTGTATTGGATTACAGTGATCCAATGCCTCCAGTTGATAGTACGTATATTGTTGAATTTTGCCAAAATGAAGACACCTACAAAGCCCGCCAGGGAACAAAAATAGTTCAAAAAGACTCCACTTCTGAGTCCCGGACACCTGAGCAGACCGAAACGTTCGCTTTTGTGCTGTATCCCAACCCTACCAATGGCACGACCACGGCGCGAATTGAGTTGGAATCAACCGCAGAGAGCGAGTTGTACATCACCGATATCAATGGAAGAAAACTGG
>CAYFTH010000190.1:0-3592 GCA_964346075.1 uncultured Fluviicola sp.
ACCTCCACTGTCTTCTGGATAATTACCTAAAGAATAATCCTTTACCGAGGAGTAAATATGTGTTATAATTGGTCGATCAATTAATATAAATTATCATTAAATTATCATAACTATGAAAAAAACACTTTCAAAACTTAAGTTGTTAATAGCGCTCTCAGCTATGTTGACTCTTTTTGTTTCAACTGCATATGCGCAAACAACAGGAGATCTTGTTAATACCGAATCTTTCTTTATTATTGATGACGGAGACGGTACAACGGATATTGAATTGGAGTTCGGTGATTCATTGGGGGAAATTCTAAAATATGACATCACCAATAATAGATTCGAATTCACTGATGATTTGTATATACAGGGAAATATGGATCTTGAAGGTGAAAATTTGAACATTAATACCGACGGTTCCGCTTCCGATTCTGTGATTGATTTCAATAGCGGGTCGGGTTCGATTCAATACAATAATGCTACCGATGACTTTACTTTGTCAGATACCGTAAATGTAACCGGTGATGTTGATGCTGACGGTGATATGCTATTGGATGCGGATGATACAGGAGGTGATGTTACTATTCAGTTCGGAGCAACACTGGCGGAAATTATTGAATGGGACTCTACCAATAACAGATTCAATATAAGTGATGATTTGAATGTTGACGGAGGTGTAACTGTTAATGGTGATGTGGATTTCAATCAAAATCAGGCCGTTGAGATGGTGATTGACCAGGGAACTTCTTTCCCGGTTGCTCCCGCACCCGTTGAAGGTCAGATATTTTACAGAACGGATTTGGATACATTCTATGTATATGACGGATCAAGCTGGATAGCATTGGCCGATGTTTCAGGCGCTAATTCAATATTCTTATCACCTCTTTATCCACATACCAGTTATTACGGAGACGGCAGCAATAATGTTGGAAGATTGACTTATTATTTTGATGCGGCAAATATTGAAAATGCATATAGATGGGAAACAACAAGATCAACAGCCCAGGATTATGATATTAAAGTAAGGATTCAGCTACCTGACAATTTTTCAAGCTGGGATGCTAATCCTATCGAGTTCAAATACAGAACCGACACAACAACGGCAGCTGATAATCAATTGGATTTTACAATGCAGGATACAGCGGATGCTTCCGTAACAATGTCCAATAATACCGGCTTGGTAAGTTCAGTTGCAGGTTCATGGATTGAATCAACAAATATGACAATCTCGGGAGGTACATTTAATCCCGGTGATTGGTTAACAATTACATTAAAAGTATCCGCTGATAACAGCGGAGGAGCTGAGGCCGGCAGTATTGTTCTTAATTACAATACAACTAACTAATTTTATTTAAGACATATTTAATCGCGCATCTTCAGCCATGGAGTGCGCGATTTCTTTTATTGTGTCAGAAAGAGTTTGAACTGAAGAATGGATTGCCACCGCCTCATCAGCATTATTCCATGCTTCACCTGCAAATCTTTCGGTCTCTTCAAACTCCAGATTTAATCCTGCACGATAACCTCTTACCAGGCTATCGAATCCAAAAGCTATTTTTTGTGCAGCCAATACTATAGGTGTTTCAGGTTGCAGTTTTGCGGCTTGATTTGAATACTGGACAGCTTTTGATGATGCTGTTTCGGCATTATCAATGTCGTTATTATCAAGATATTGGAGGACTTTTATAATTTCCGCTTCAGCCATACTTAAATAAAGCTGCGCATCACCGCCTTGTATATTCAGAATCAGCTTGAATGTAATTTCGGCAACTTCAGCTCTTGTTAAATCTTTTCCCGGATTAATATTGTTATTTTTATCCGCGTGAACCAAATTAGTTGAAGAAGCATAATATAAATATGGAATAAACCACTGATTCAAATCCTGAACATCATTATAAATAACTTCATCCGAATTTTGATATTCACTTAAATCGACTTTAAAAGCCAAAGTCAGCATTTTTAAATATTCGGCAAGATTAACATTTCTTGCACCTTCAAAATTCCCGGTATCGCCGTCTCCGCTCACCACCCCTTCATCTTTTGCTTTTTTTACATAAGCGGCGAACCATTGTTCGGGTGAAACATCGGGAAACGGATTTTCATTTACATCTTCAAAAGATTCATATAAAGGTTTTACAATAATTTTAACCGCTTCGGCTCTAACAACATTTTGATCAGGTCTGAAACTGTTGTCATCGTAACCTTCTATTATGCCGGTTCTTTCCATATAATTGATAGCCTGATAATTGGGATGCGTTTGAGGTACATCATTGAATGCGGCCATTGCTGTTTGAAGGAATAGAGAAGAAATAAACACAAAAGAAATAATTTTTTTCATAATAAAAAATAATTAATAAAAGACTGTTAATAAAATACCATTTTATTTGTTGTCTTCCAATGCTTTATCAAGTCTTGGTTTTGGCATGTGAGTCATTTCGTAATTAAGGAAAAAGGCCAGTAAGGTACGAAGCGCTACCAAAACAGCAAGAATTGTTATATCTTCAAAAGTCGGATTTAAAAATGTTTCAATAATATCGCGTCCGATTATTACCTCTAAACTTAAAATTAAATAGTTACTTAAATCTATCCTTATTTCAGTCATTAGGGGACGTATTGAAATTCGTTTAATCAAACATCTTCCAAAAATATAAAGCGTTTTTAATACTCCGATAACAATTATGGCCACGCCGATTATTTCCAGACCCGAAATTATTATTTTCAGAAATTGTTCGATCATTTATTTTTGTTTTATTTTCCTATTATTATATCATTTTCTTGTGATTTTAACAACTATGGTTTCGCCTATTCCCTGTGCGTCAATATTAAACCGCTCTCCCAAAATTTTAAGTTTCTCACCCCCGAGTTCTTTATATTTTAAATAAGATTTATAAGGTAACAAAAATTCATCAGCGTCGGCTTCGTCGGCAACTCTTGCCGCACTATTCATTCCATGGCCGATTGTTGTATAGTCGCCCCCGGCACCGGGTATAGAGGGGAAACCGAACAATCCGACAAAATCTCCTTCAACAATTCCGCATCCGAATGCAAATTTTAAGTTTAGGTCTTTATATTCTTCTTCATCGCAAACTTCTTTTGTTATTCTGCTTAACAGATCCTGAAGTTCAAATTTGAGATCATATGCGATTTCGATATGTTTTACATAATCCGGAGAAAGATTTCCAAAAGCATCTTTACCGTCTTTTGTGTATGGCGGACCTATAAGAATGATTATTTCATCCCCCACAAATTTATCAACAATTACATTGTATTTTCTTTCAAATTCAAGTTTCGACTGTCCAAAGAATCTTTTAATTACTTTAGCCATGATATGATCTTTGTTTTCTTTGGATAAACGTTTGGTTGTTTTACTGTAATCATCAATATCAGCGTATAACGCAACCGTTTTATGTCTTGCGGGCTCTTCCTCGATTGTTCCGTCAAGCCACCTGTCGGCAACCGCTGCCCCGTATTGAGAACTCATGTGACCTCTTTTTTCTTCACGCATTGCAATAACACTTTCAAAAAATCCCAGCGCATCCTGAATTATACCTCTTCTTGTTTCATCATTTACCGTTACAACAACACTACCTATTCTCAATTGGCCGTC
>CAYFTH010000191.1:0-3514 GCA_964346075.1 uncultured Fluviicola sp.
ACCCCTGATATTAATTCCCCCCCCAAAAAAAAATAACTGATCAAAAGACCAGTTATTTTTTATGTTTTATAAAAATGATAATTGTTATTCAACAATCAATTTTTGTTTCAGGGTTTGATCATCCTGGATAAATTTAACAATATAAGTACCATTTTCCCAGGTGTGAATATCAATCTCTTTCTGTGCTTCCGTCATCTGCCCGTGGAAGGCAACCTTTCCTGCCATATCAACAATCTCAACCGTTAAAGGAGACCGATTTTCCTGCATAGAGAGGACTATATGATCGTTGGCTGGATTGGGGTATATTTTCAAATTATGGTTCGCTGATCTATCTGAAACATCGGAAGCTAAGCTGGTTTCTGTTGTCGCCAATGCTGGTGGAATATGATAACAATGATCCGAAGCATTGTATTCATAGAATGCAAAGTTATATTCGGTCATTTCCTCAAGTCCTTCAATCGTTGCTGAAGTACCATCTCCATTGTAAACTACATAATGAGTGCTTCCCAGGTTATCCCCCTGTCCAAAATTCTGATTAGCCGTATAATCCTTTCCACATACAGGATTTTTGTAAATAGAGACTTTTTTCTTTGCCAATACCAAAACACCATCGCCATTTCCGCGATCCCAGGAAATCTCAACAGATTTCTTTTGAATATCAGTGAACTGGATATTAGACACCTGTGTCGAAGGCGTATCACATAATGTTTGAGCTGTTATTTGCACCCCAGTTGAAAAAGATTGTCCATCGTAAGACCAGAGTTTATAAGCATATTTTGTGTTTGGTGCCAGCGAATTATGTGACATTTCTTCAGACACACCATAAAAAAGTACTTCCTTTCCATCTGGTAAAGTGTCAACCTCATTATAATCCACTGCACTAGAAGGTGTTTCAAAAATATCTTCTTTGGACCCAGCCAAAAGAACTGTATCATTATTTGCATTCAGATTCCAATTAATCTGAATATTGTTAATACGTGGTGTTGCCTCCATGTTTTTCGGATTTTCAACGAACTGGTCATTGGAAATCGGAGCTTCCCATAGTCCGCGGCCATAAGTAGCAGCTCGCAGGATGTTATCTCCATCCATATCGCCGTAATAAATTTCCAGATCATTTGCAATTACGTTTGGCAGGTTATTGCTAAAAACAGACCAGTCAGTGTCACCTTCTTTTTTATAAACACCTACATCAGTACCAGCATATAATATGTTTTGGTTTGAATTGCTATTATCTTGCACCACATCATTCACAGGAACCGAAGGCAAACCATCTGAAATA
Organism: uncultured Fluviicola sp.; assembly: GCA_964346075.1. Lineage (GTDB taxonomy): Bacteria > Bacteroidota > Bacteroidia > Flavobacteriales_D > Crocinitomicaceae > Brumimicrobium. The sequence continues at coordinate 1,280 of CAYFTH010000191.1, forward strand.
TTCTCCCAGTTCTGTCCTCCATCGGTTGTCTTGAACATTGTATTATTGTTATACCCTTTCATGGTTACCCATGCGACGTCAGGATTTGAAAAGTCCACTTCTATATTGGAAATAGCAACTGTATTGGGCAGTCCTTCTGAAACATTGTCCCAATTCTGACCACCGTCAGTAGTTCTCCAAATATCTCCCAGGTCTGCCATATAAATATAATCCGGATTGGATTCAGAGATTGAAACCGCCCGGATTTTATAATAACTATCCACTTGAGAAATTTTGAACCAGTCATCCCCTCTGTTATTAGACTTCCACAATTCCGTATAACCGGCATAAATCGTACGAGGAGCACTCGGATGCATAACAATTGGGGTTACCCAGGCTCCTGGGGTTGCACCACTTGGAGTTATTTGACTTCCGTTAACCCAACGATCTTTCGTTCTGTACAATTTACCATTTGGGCCTGTTGTGTACTGGATATCTGCATCATTATAATCAATCATACAGTCCATTCCATCGCCACCGACCTTATCATACCAATCTCCCTGATCATAAAGTTTTGTGCCATTATCTTGCAATCCATTGATCACAAGTTCGGGCTCGGTTTGTGACGTAGAAATTTTATAAATTTGACTGATCACCATTCCATTGGTTAGATCTTCCCAGTACTCCCCTGCATCGGTCGTTTTATATATTCCTCCGTCATTTCCTTCAAACAGGATAGAAGAACCATTCTGAAACTCCATGGCATGTTTGTCAGCATGGACTGTTGGAACATTATTATCTCCTGTCCAGTGATTAACAATCTCCCAGTTTTCACCTCCATCTGTAGAACGCCAGGTATTAACACCACCAGCATAGACCGCATCCGCGTGATTTGGATCAGCAGCAACAGTAAGATCATAGAAGCCCTGACCGCCTTCATCGGTACCGTGAACACTCCATCCAAGCATATTTTTGTCATCATAAATTTTGTCAAATGTTTCTCCGGAATTGGTTGATTTATAGATTCCTTCCAATCCATTACTAGTATTAGATACGATGGCATAAACAAAGTGTGCACTATCGGGTGAAACAGATAATTCTGTCCGATTACCCGTAACAGACAATACTTCACTCCAGTTTTCACCGGCATCAGCAGACTTGTAAATTTTTGTCGGCTCACTATACGTAGAGCCATACATCACTGCAGGATTTCCCGGCTTGAATTCCACATCTTTCAGAGCCACGGGAGCAATTTTCTTCCAGTTATTCCCTGCATCGGTTGTTTTTATCACCCCGTTTGTAGTCGCTGCATATAAAGTTTGATCATCTTGGGGATGTATAAGCAGGTGGTTCACCAAATCCCGGTTAGCTACCTCTAGTGGGAGACTTTCCGTCCATGTGTCCCCTCCGTCTGTAGATTTCAGAACTCCGGCACTATAATTGTCTCCAACATCGCGGTCTCCTGTGGCAATGTAAATTGTTTTTGTAGTTGCATAGTCGGAAGGGATGGCAATGTCACTCACACCAAGAACTGGATTGTTATCGGTTTGAACAGTCCAGTTTTCTCCACCATCAGTGGTTTTCCATAATCCACCAGAAGGTGCACCAACCCAAAAAACGGTATCGTTATCAGGATGGAATTCAATGCAGTTAATTCGTCCTATTCCAGCATATCCTCCGGTAGTAAAATCTGTACCAAGATTGACCCAGTTGGATGGATCGGAGTTCTTTTCCGCTTGATGCTTCTTTATATATTTTTTGTATTGATGGAACGGAGTTGTTTCCGGGAATTCTCCTGTCTTAAGATTGACTCTTGACTCCCAGAAATGTTCCCAGCGTTTATATTGTTTCCAGGCAACAAGTCGCCGTTTTGAGCCATTTTTTATCACATAGCCATTCTCAGCTCCTTTTTGTTGTTCATACTCAGCAAAAGCTTCCTGAATCTCATAAAAAGTAACTTTCTCGCGCTTATCGCGTTCCAGTTTCAGAAAATTCATCCAGGGTTGAGAAAAAACCATACTGGATGTCATTAATAATAAAGTGAATAAGGTAACTTTTAATTTCATAATTGTTTGTGTTTTCTGATTAATCGTTTTCTATTTTAGTTCGAAAGTTTTATGTATTCTTACAATGTTTCCGAATTTTTTTTCGCTATATCTAATTATTAGCCGATAGACTCCTGGCCCCGCGAATTCTCTATTCATCTCAGGCATTCTACCATCTTCAAATTGGTGTTCACACAATTCTTCAAACAAA
>CAYFTH010000192.1:0-3377 GCA_964346075.1 uncultured Fluviicola sp.
ATGAGTCACCAGTGGTTTGGCATTTTACTCGGTGGATATTTTGCTTCCATGGGATTGTTTGCTTTTGGCTGTGCTTCAGGAGGTTGTTTTGGAGGGAATTGTGCAACGAAAACCAAGGAGGAATCAAACGATGTTCAATAGGGCAATGATTTAGACATGTTTCCTTTTGTTAAACGTGCTGTCAGATAATCACGACTAAGGAAGGAGCGTGTAGTGAGTTTTTGGGCTTTCGGAATGTCATTTATGCACACCAAGAAGAAATGCTTTTGACTAAAAGACTTTGCAACTTGTACAGAGAATACAGCTTATTTATTAGATGATGTTTTGAAGGCTTTTAAAATCAGGTCATCGAAAAAGTACCGCCCCTTTTATTAAACCCCGAAGAAAATACATAGAATCCCATTGGTTTAGTAAACCGGCGTTTACATTGGAGATACCTTCGAAATAAAAAAAGGAAAAACAGAAACATGTAGGGGCGCACGGCCGTGCGCCCCTACATGTTTCTGTTCAAGAATAAATAAATCTACCCTCTCTTTGTTACAAAATAAGACTAAATTAAGTGTCGCTTTGTTACAGATATTTTAAAAAATAACCCTATCTTTGTTACAAAACAACTCATATTCATGTCTTTTTACCGCAAACAATTAGCAACTTTACAAGCTTGGAAAAGTGATGAAAACCGAAAGCCTTTGGTGCTTAGAGGAGCAAGACAAGTAGGCAAAACTACACTTGTAAACATGTTTGCCGAAAACTACGCACAATATATTTCCCTCAACTTGGAAAAACCGAAAGATCAAGGTTATTTTGAAAAATACACTAATGTACAAGCTATATTAAATGCGTTGTTACTAGACCACCGATTGCAACCTGTTAAAAATAAATCAACATTACTATTTATAGATGAAATACAAGAGAGCCCAGAGGCAATTGCTATGTTGAGGTATTTTTATGAGGAAATTCCTGAATTACACGTTATAGCGGCAGGTTCATTATTAGAACATACATTGGCTAAAGTAAAGTCTTTTCCTGTGGGTAGAGTGCAGTACTTGTATATTTTTCCAATGAATTTTCAGGAGTACTTATTGGCAAATAAAATGGATAACTTGGTGGAACAATTGAACCAAATTCCTTTAAATGAATCGGCTTATGGCGTGGCTTTAGACTGGTTTCATCAATATGCCATAATAGGAGGGATGCCTGAAATAATAAAATTAATTACCAAAAAGGTTCCGATAAGCGAATTGCCTAAAACGTATGAAAGTATTTGGACTAGCTATCAAGATGATGTGCCCAAATACGCTAAAAACAATACCGAAGAAAAGGTCATCAAACATCTGATGCGCACAGCTCCCCTATATATGGATGCCCGAGTAACCTTTCAAGGTTTTGGCAAAAGTAATTATCGTTCTCGCGAAGTGGGAGAGAGTTTTCGAGCTTTAGATGATGCGAAAATCATTCAATTAATCTATCCTGGCACATCTGTTGAATTTCCCATTGTGCCAGATTACAAAAAAAGTCCAAGGTTACAATTTTTGGATACCGGGTTATTGAACCACAGTTTGAATATACAATCAAGCTTATTGGAAGTAGATGATTTAAGCACGAGTTACAAAGGAGCTATTTTACCTCATTTAATCACGCAAGAATTAATTTCACTTCAGGAAAACACTTACAATAAACCCAATTTTTGGGTGCGACAAAAAAAAGATGCACAAGCGGAGGTGGATTTAATTTTTCCATACAAAGGTTTGATCATCCCTATAGAAATAAAATCGGGTAAAGTAGGGAAACTAAAATCCTTACATCAATTCGTTGCCAGATCTCCACATCCTTATGCCGTGAGAATGTATGCAGGAAAATTTTCGATAGAAACACATCAATTGCCTGATGGAAAGCAATTTTATTTAATGAATCTCCCTTATTTCCTAACCACTTATTTGCCCGAGTATTTGGATTACTTTTTAAAGAATTACAAAGCCGATAAAGCATGATTTATTGCTGACAGCGAGATTCATACATCTAAGAAAAAACATACAATTCCATTGATTTGACCCGAGTTATTCATAAATATTTCGAGATACTGACCTTAAAACTTAACTCTTCACAAAAACATTTTTAGGCTCTGTAAAAAACTTCAAAGCTTCCCATCCGCCTTCACGACCCACACCAGAAGATTTTGTACCACCGAAAGGTGTGCGTAAATCGCGAACCAACCAGGCGTTGATCCATACAATTCCAGCGTCAACTTCATCTGCTATTCGATGAGCTCTTTTAAGATCATTCGTCCATAGTGTGGCACTTAAACCATAGTCTGTTGAATTCGCCATTTTCAGGACGTCTTCTTCATCCTCAAACGGCGTGATCGTAACTACCGGTCCAAAAATCTCTTCTTGATTCGTGCGACACTGATAATCTAATCCTTCTATGATGGTCGGAGCAATATAAAAACCCTTGTCGTATGGAGCTTCAAGGTGAACACGATGCCCTCCAGCTAAAACAGTTCCTCCTTCTTCTTTTGCTAATTCGATATAACTGAGCACTTTTTCCATGTGTGGCTCAGAAACGACAGCTCCAAGCTGCGCTTTAGGGTCTTCAGGGTTAGAAACTTTCGCTTGTTTTATTTTCTCGACAAAAGCAGTTTTAAACTTTTCGTAAATTCCTTTTTGAACGAAAATACGCGACCCGCATAAACAAATCTGACCTTGATTCGCAAAACTTGATCGAATCGTTGTTTTTAGCATTTCATCAAAATCACAATCGTCAAATATGATGTTTGGATTTTTTCCGCCAAGTTCTAAGGAAAGCTTTTTGAACATCGGTGCTGCAATTGAAGCAATCGCTTTTCCTGTTTCCGTTCCACCGGTGAATGAAATCGCTTTGGTATCCTTATGTCTTACAATAGCATCTCCAGCGTATTGACCATATCCGTGGACGATGTTTAACACGCCTTTAGGGAAACCAACATCTTCCATGACCTTACACAGTAAATACGCTGTATAAGGCGTGACCTCTGACGGTTTTGCCACAACACAATTCCCTGCAGCGAGAGCAGGAGCTATTTTCCAGGTAAATAAATATAAAGGTAAATTCCAGGGCGAAATACAACCTACAACGCCAAGCGGTTTTCTCAAGGTGTAATTGATACCCACACCAACCATATTGTGAGATTCAGAAGCAAAATGCTGAATTCCAGTAGCAAAAAACTTAAAATTAGATACAGCACGAGGAATATCGACATGCTGTGCAAGCTTAATTGGCTTTCCGTTGTCACGACTTTCAGCAGCAACAAATTCATCCATACGCGCATTGATTCCATCAGCAATTTTCATCATCCAATCACCGCGTTCTTCAATACTCATTTTCGACCAAACGGGAAA
>CAYFTH010000193.1:0-3335 GCA_964346075.1 uncultured Fluviicola sp.
TTTTCGATAGAAAGAGATATGTTCATTCAACCAAAATTTATCATTTGTGTCAATTTGCACACGTTCATTCCGCGGTGCTTTTTTGCGCGTGTTGATGCGCCAGACCCAAAGCGCTGCAACTATACCAACGACCACCATCACACCAAGTATTTTGGCGAAATTAAAGCCCTTGTAATGTAATATTACAGGAATCGCAGAGAGCAAAACCATAAAAAGTAAAATCCAGGGTCCAAATGCGTTGCGTTTTATCATGATTATAAATATATAGTACAATTAAGAAACATAAAAAAAGCTCCTAATGTTTAACAAAAGGAGCTCTTCATTTTTCAAGTATCTGGGGGACTATTTTTTTAATTTTTTCTTCTTTTCTTTTTTATCCACCCACTTATCATTCTTCAATTCTCCAAGAATACTCACGTCCTTGATGCGGCTATAATCTTCAACAGCCATCATCATCTCTTCACGCGTGTCCCGACGAATTTTAATACCCGTCGATTTGGAGCCTTCGTTTCGAACTTCTATATAAAAACCATCTTTCAGTTTCGCTGGTTTTGTTGGCGGTCTTCCCATAATTTCTTTTCTTTTAAATTAAACAAATCACTGAACGAGCCAGTTTTTTGCCAATATAGCGATTTTCAAGCTGACTTCCTAATTCAAATGAGATATTTTAAGCTTTTTTGAAAGATATAAGGAGCTAATTTATGCGTATATGATATGGTCATCAATATAAATGGAGTTGTTTCCGCATTTTGGCATTTTTTGGACTATTGAAATTCCAATAATCCGTTTTCAGGATCGATTGAAGACGATAGGTCGATGTTCTTATTTCCCCATCAAAAATGGTGGGATAAGATTCCGTCCAGGAAAGAATTTGATTGTTGTTTTGGGGATCCAACTTTAAACGTACACTCCGCTTAAGTTTAGGAATTTCATAGTTGTAATAAACTGTTGAATCCGTGCGATCGATACTTCCGTGCGCAGCGTATGGTTGAAATGTCTGATGTGCTGTTCGGAGGTAAGTGAGCGAAGGAATCATTTGGAAGTCCCCCGTAGGAAGTAGTGTATCACTGATCCGACATAGATTCATAATGTTATCCTCAATGGTGGAATAGTCAACACTTTTTTGCTCATCTCCCTCGTTTTGAAAATAAGAGAAATGGCGATAGCGAAACCCGGCGTCGTTGTTAATTTGAGCAAATACCTGACCACACCAATCCTGACTACTGAATGTAACCTTCATTGGATAAACCGGACTAAACGCTTCTGTTGGTGTAAAAACAGAAGTGTACATCGAATAATCATAGACGCCAGTGGTGAAACGATCAATTCGATTCATTTTAAGCACATTTACAGTGCTCTTACCTTTTGGTTTATCCGCTTTCACCTGCTGTTTTTTCCACAAAAAGGGTTCTGAGACAAAAATGAGTATAGCCTCTCCCGGATGAGTGGTATCATATCGCGCTCGTTCAAGTTTATAAGTAGCAATTTCTGCTTTCCCGGAGAATGCGCTAACATCATATTTTGATTCTGTTTCATGAGCAGGCTCAAAGTTGTTTTTACCACTTGACATTTGGGAGGAATTCGCCCTCACTCCATTGGATTGATTAGATTTACGATTGGTTTCAGATGATTTATCGGTATCAGAACAAGAGCACCACCCAATTGCTAATGTTAGAACAACTACACGTACAGATTTCCTAAAAAAAACACTTACCATAAACTGATTTTTATCATACAAGTTGCTGACTTCTATTATTTAAAAAAATAAATTGAGTAACTAATTTTGTGAATATACAATATAAATTTAATATATAAACAATGGAGAGAACCATTCATATCGATGATGATTATATGACCTTAAAGGAAATTAAGGATCAATTTTCTAACTATTTCCCTCACCTTAAGATCGAATTTTTTGAGGACCCCCACCGGACTGGAGAAGGAAGTATGGAGCACTCCAAAATCGATGAAGCATTTCGATTACGAGATATTCGGAAAGAAGGTCTCATGGAGACTTTTGCCATCCACGGGAACCTACAAACGCAGACACTCGAATCAAAATTTTCCGATTTGTACGGTGTAAATATCCAAGTTTACAAAAAACGCGGAAACACTTGGATTCAAACCACAAGTACAGATAACTGGACGTTATCTCAACAAGAAAAGTCAACTGAGGCAATCGGATAGTGATTGCATTATTTTTAGGTTTCATGTCTCGGCAATTGCCGTAATGGATGAAAAACGGTTGTCCATTACATGATAAATAACAGGAGAATTGAATCTATTTGAAAAGCAATTGAATGGTTAGAGTTTAGATTAAATTCCTTCCAAAGTCGACAACAGTTCATGCCAGGAAACTGAAATTTATTGCTATCTTTGACCAAAAGCAATATTTTGGTTTATGAGTGACTTTTACAGTGATTTCGACCCGGTTAGCCGAGAGGATTGGCTCAAAAAAGTGAAAAAAGACTTGAAGGGAAAATCACCTGACGATGTATTAGAACAAACCGACCCGATTGAAGCCATCAGTTTTGCCGCCTATGGAATGCCGGAAGCAGATGCTATTCATACGCAGCCTGACACTCCTCCTTATGTTCGTGGGCACAAGCATAAGTCTAATAGTTGGACGAATAATCTTGTCGTCACTGGTAATGACGCTAAGCGCACCAATCAACGAATGCTGCATTACCTCATGAATGGAGCCGATGGATTGCGCATTGACCTGGGTAAATTCTCAAGCAAGCAATGTGATCAACTCATTAGAGATATTGGCTTTGAATATATCAGTACGGAGTTTATTTGTCGTACAGAGGAGCAAGCAAATTGGATACTCAATACATTTGATTCAACTACTCCGGGTATTCGCGTAGACAATCGTCATTCGCCAGGATATGATCAAGATTTCATCCATTTAGGTCGTCATCAATTGGTTGACGCAAGCGATGTTCAAAAAGCGGGTGGAAACATCACGCAGGAATTAGCCTATGCACTTCATTCGGGTCACGAAACATTGCATCAGCTTATCAACAACGATATTTCCGTAGATAAAGCAGCAAAATCCATTTATTTTAGATTGGGGATTGGTTCGAATTATTTTTTCGAGATGGCTAAATTCAGGGCGTTTAGAGCCTTGTGGTTTACCATTGTGGATGCTTACAGTCCAAAAAATAAGGATGCGACTAAAGCTTTTGTAGAAGCAGAAACAGGTTTCTTAAATAAATCTTTGAGCGATCCACATACTAATTTATTGCGCCAAACTACTGAAGCGCTGTCAGCGGTGATTGGTGGTGTTGATATACTCACTATTCTGCCTTATAATTGGTACACTTCGGACC
>CAYFTH010000194.1:0-3313 GCA_964346075.1 uncultured Fluviicola sp.
GAAGAAACGTAAATAATAATTTCTCTTTTTAACCAAATTGTTTTCTTCTGGAAAAATTAACGCTTAGAATGGTGATTGCATTTAAAATAAGAGTAACAACAGTCTTAATACGTACAAATCGAATTGCCATTTATTTTTTTCTACCTATCGCCTTATTAAAACAGATAAAAATATACAGCCAAGCATTTCAAATAGACTACATTGACTCACCGGCATTAGATCAACAGACTGTGGGCTGGATAGGTAAAGGCCGCCCCTCCGACGACTTGATTTACCAAAAAACATATAAATAACCTTGATATCTCTATGCTTTTAATTCGATTATGGCTTTCGTAGATTAATTCTTATTAACCTGTTAAGAAAAACCTGAAATCTCACAAATCATGCAATATTTAATAGATCTTTTTTCACTGAAAAACAAGGTGGCAGTTGTCATTGGAGGAAGTGGTGTTCTCGGCGGTGAGATGTCAAAGGCACTCGCCAAGGCAGGAGCTAAAACAGCTATTTTTTACAGCTGTAATCGTAAAGGAGCCAAGCAAAAAGCTGAAGAAATTAAAAAAAACGGCGGTTCGGCTATGATCGCACAGGCAAATGTCCGAAATGAGGAATCCATCAAAGAAGCGATTGATGAAGTACATAATCAGTGGAACAAAGTTGACATTCTTGTGAATGCTCCGGGTGTAAATTCTACAACTCCGGTGATGGACATCACGAACGAAGAGTGGAACAAGATTATGGATATCAACCTTAAGGGAACATACCTTGCCAGCCGGATTGTAGCGGCCAAAATGATTGAACAGGGAAACGGTGGAAGTATTATAAACATCTCGTCTGTATCATCTCTTAAGCCACTTTCAAAGGTATTTACCTACAGTATATCAAAGGCGGGAATAAATAATATGACCCGATTTTTAGCCCGTGAATGGGCACCTAACGATATTCGCGTAAACGCAATTATACCCGGCTTTTTCCCTGCTGAACAGAACCGTAAAATCTTAACCGAAGAACGTCGTGAGTCGATCTTCAATCACACGCCAATGGAGCGTTACGGAGAGGCAGAAGAGCTTGCAGGGGCTGTTTTGTGGCTCGCTTCCCCCCGTGCATCATCGTATGTTACAGGCGCTATGATTCCAGTAGACGGCGGCTTCACAACGATGACAATCTGATTATCGTTTTATTATTATAATCTTAGCAACTATAGAAACAGTTTAACATCTGTAGTCAGAGATTTTTAACTCATGAAACAACCATTTATTCACGATAACTTTTTACTCCAAAATAAGCCTGCGCGGGAACTCTACCATAACTTTGCCGCAGATGAGCCAATCATTGATTATCACTGCCATTTACCTCCTGCAGAAATAGTTAACGACACGCAGTTCCGCAACCTTACCCACATTTGGTTATACGGTGATCACTACAAATGGAGGGCCATGCGAACCTGTGGTGTGGATGAATCATATATAACAGGTAATTCATCTGATAAAGAAAAATTTTTGGCCTGGGCGAAAACAGTCCCAAAGACGCTCAGAAATCCGCTTTATCACTGGACACATATGGAGTTAAAAAATCCATTTGGCATTACGGATCGCTTATTAAATAAAGGTACAGCTCCCACCATTTGGGAAGAATGTAATGAGATGCTCAAAACACCCGAATTTTCAGCACGTGGCCTTCTTAAACGCAACCGCGTAAAGGTCGTTGCCACGACCGATGATCCCACCGATGAACTAACCTATCACAAACAGCTGCAAAAAGAGGACCTGGATGATTTTAGCATGGTTCCCACATTTCGGCCTGACAGAGGAATGGAAATTGAAAATGCAGATAAATTCCGGACATGGGTAAAGAATCTAACTGAGGCTGCTAATCACGATATCACAGAGTTCGATGACTACCTTGAAGCCCTGAAAAAGCGGCATGATGACTTCCACGAACTCGGCTGTCGAGCCTCCGACCACGGAATAGATAAGCCCTATGCTGAATCATATACAGAGAAAGAGATAGAACAGATTTTTTTGAAGGTAATGAATGGTGGCAAAGCTGATGCTTCTGAAGTCAGTAAGTTTAAATCGGCCTTCTTGTACCATTGTGGAGTTTTAGATGCACAAAAAGGATGGGTGTACCAGCTGCACATCGGCGCAATTCGAAATAATAACTCGCGTATGCTGGACAAACTGGGTCGAGATGCCGGTTTTGATTCTATCGGGGATTTTGATATTGCCCGGCCCCTTGCCCGGCTGCTCGATCATCTTGATTCAGAGAATAAACTGCCGAAAACAGTTTTATATAATAATAATCCAAGCGACAACGAACTTTTTACAACCATGCTCGGAAATTTCCAGGATGGCACGGTTCCCGGAAAGCTGCAGCATGGGTCGCCATGGTGGTTCCTGGACCAAAAAGACGGTATAGAAGCTCACGCAACATCATTGTCGAAAATGGGAATTTTGAGTGAATTTATCGGTATGACAACTGACTCCCGCAGTTTCTTGTCATTTCCTCGGCATGAATATTACCGCCGTGTATTGTGTAATATTTTCGGGGAAGATGTTGAAAAAGGACTAATTCCGGATGATATTGAAATAACGGGAAAGATTGTTAAAGATATTTGTTACCGGAATGCCAAAAATTATTTCAACTACGATGTAAACAGTTGATGAAACGGGTAACAACTTTAAATTCGATATTCAGTTTTTATGCGCACGATCACACATTTAAAATAATTCTGAATCAGTGATTTCAGACTTCGCTTCATGAAAACTATTACACTCCAGGATATTGCTAACAAAATGGGACTGACCAAGGTCAGCATATCCAAAGCTCTTCGCGATCATCCTGATATCGCTGATGATACGCGCGTTAAAGTAAAAAAAATGGCGAGAGAATTAGGATATAAACCTAACCTTGTTGCCCGATCGCTCACTTCATCTAAATCTAAAACTATTGGGTTGATCATCCCTAAGATTGCCCATTTCTTTTTCGCATTGGTGATTGAATCGATCTATAAAACAGCCTTTGAAAATGGATATCAAGTGATTATCGGGGTTTCTATGGAAGATGAGGAACTGGAAAAGAAACATCTTGAAACGATGATGCAAATGCGGGTAGACGGGCTGCTTGTATCAATAACCGAACAGATCAAAGATCCCTCCAGATTTAAAGAAGTGAAACAAATGGGTATTGATCTTGTCTTTTTTGACCGGGGCTTTAAAAATTCGGGATTCAGCTATCTGAAAGCTGATGACCGGGAGAGTGCGAAAAACGGGGTCGCTCGATTAATAAAAGATGGATATACACAAATTGCTCATCT
>CAYFTH010000195.1:0-3268 GCA_964346075.1 uncultured Fluviicola sp.
CCTTTCCGCCTGCGCCACTCTTTAGAAATTAATTGCAATTCCCTTCCCGTTTGTCCTCCCACAGAAGTGTTTTCAGTGGCTCTTCGCAGTAAATACGGCATCACTTCTTTGACGGGACCATAAGGCACGTATTTCGCTACCTGGTAATTTTCGCTGGATAGATTAAAAGAAATGTTGTCCGACATGCCCAACAGCTGTGCAAAATAAATGCGCTCATCGTGTTGATCAATGCCGTGCTTTTTCATTAATTCAGCGAGCAATTTGTTACTGTCTTCGTTGTGTGTACCACAGCAAAATGCACAATGATCCAGGTTTTCAATTAATAACTCCAGTGCTGCATCAAAATCCTTATCACATGTTATTTTATCAGGCTGTATGGGTGAAGGATATCCCATTTCTCCAGCTCTTTCGCGTTCTTTCTCCATGTAGGCCCCGCGCACGACCTTTGCACCTAGTTTGAACCCTTCTCGCTTGGCTTCACCGAGTTTTTCTTTCAGGTAGTCAAGCCGGTCATGTCGATACATTTGGAACGTGTTGTAAACAATAACTTTTTCTTTATTGTACTTGGTCATCATGGTTTCCGCCAGACGGTCAATCGTATTTTGAATCCAGGATTCTTCCGCATCAATAAAAACAGGTGTTCCGACCTCATGAGCATAAGCGCAGATACGATCTACCCGTTTGAGAACGGCTCCAAATTCAGCGCGTTCCTCTTCATTCATTTCGGCATCGGAATCATTCAATTTTTCCAGTAAACCATGACGACTAATCCCGGTAACTTTAAAAACAGCAAAAGGTATCGCCGGGTAATTATGCTTTGCTTTTTTGATCGTTCCAATAATTTCATCGCACGTCCCATCAAAATCTTCTTCTTCTGTTTTGCCTTCAACGGAGTAGTCGAGAATCGTTCCTACACGATATTTGTAGAGGGTCTCAATGGTCTCGTCGCAATCGTCAATAAACTCTCCACCACAAAATTGTCGAAAGATGGTAGCTCGAATGATGCCCTGGATCGGCAAGTGCAAACGAAAAGCGATAGGCGTGATCCATTTACCAAAACGAACAAGCCAAGCTTTCCCCACCAGTTTAAACATGGTGTAGGCGCGCTTCAAATCTCGTGTAGATTTATATTTGAAAGCTATTTCTGTGTCGTCAAATGAAATCATGGACTAAAAATAATCGCTCATTTTGAATTTCCAATACTATTTTCTAAGAATTGTTGTTATTATTGTTTGTTTACGAACAACTGTAAGTACGTTTTCATGATTAAAAAATTACAAAGTCAGCAGAATAATGTGGAGATGGGCTCTTTATTAGAGACAAAATTCAGCCAATTACTTGATGAAAGTTTCGGGGATGCAGCCAGAATTGTTATGGTGGACGAAAATACGCACGAACATTGTTGGCCGTATCTACTGACCAATTTTGAGGGGCTCAAAGAAGCAGAGGTGATTGTATTACCCAGTGGAGAGGAGAATAAGGCGATGGAAGTCTGTTTTCAAGTTTGGCAAGCGCTGAGCGAATACAAAATCAAACGCGGTGATTTGATCATTAATCTCGGTGGAGGTGTAGTTACCGACATGGGTGGTTTTATTGCATCGGTCTACAAAAGAGGGATTGCTTTTATCAATATTCCAACGACTTTACTGGCGATGGTAGATGCTTCGGTAGGCGGTAAAACTGGAGTTAATCTTCCCCCCTGGAAAAACCAACTCGGAACGTTTTCCCTGCCTCAATATACTTTTTGTGATCCCATCTTTTTACAAACCCTTCCCGAAAAAGAAATCCGATCCGGACGCGCTGAAATGATCAAGCACGGTTTGATCAGCGATGCAAAATTTTACGAAGATATGATTACGAAATTTGATCCTTCATCCGAGAAAATCATTGCCAGAGCAGTTCAGTTAAAAGCGGATATTGTCGATCGCGACCCCGAAGAGAAAGGAGAGCGTAAAAAATTGAATTTTGGCCATACGGTTGGACATGCGATAGAAGGCTATTGCACACAACAAAATACAGCAGTTACGCATGGCGATTGCGTCGCCTGGGGAATGGTCATTGAAGCGTATTTATCGCAGGCAACAGCAGGTTTGGATCCTCAAAAATTCGAAGCTATAGAACGGGATATTGTTGAAATATATGGGAAGGCGCCGATCACGGAAAACGATAGTTCAGCACTGATCGAGTTGATGCGTCAGGACAAGAAAAATACAACTGAAATGTTTAATTGCACTTTACTCCGTTCGATTGGAGATAGCGTGATCGATGGCAACATTTCGGAAGAACAGATGAAAAATGCATTACAGCACTACATAAAAAGTTGATGGAATGAATCCTTTTACGATAGAAGAATACAAACAAACCTACTTGTCTGAGGAACGCCTGGAAGTGTTATACCGCAAAAAGCTGTTGAAACTATTTGTCCCCAAGGCGTATGACGGATTGGGGCTTTCGCTCCACGAAGGAACGCTGGAACTGATGCGAATTGCCAGGATTCAGGGCGGATTAGGCTGGACCGTCAATCTGGGCGCTGGAGCCAATTGGTTTTCAGGGTTTTTTAATGACGAAGCAGCGAAAATGATTTTCACTCCAGAAAGGGGAGTTATCGCGGGAAGTGGATTTGCCAGCGGTTCGTGGGAGAAAGCTGAGCATGATCAATTCATCATCCACGGATCCTGGTCGCGTTGTACCGGAGCAAAGCACGCTACCTACTTTAGTTTGAATGCCCGAAATGAGGAAGGGGCGCTCAAAACATTTGTCATTCCAAGAAGTCAGGTGACACTGGCCGATGAAAAATGGCCTATTTTTGGGTTGCGAAATACATCATCCTATGCGATTGATATTGACAAACAACGTATTCCTTCACACTTTAACTTTGAGATTAACGCAGTACAAAACCCACATGCCTATTCAGTGCATCATGTACCATTTGAGACCTTCGCCCGACTCTGTATGAGTGCCTCATTTATTGGAATTATATCTTGTTTTCTTGAGAAGTGTCAGCAACATCCGTTGAATTCGTCCTCGCTTCAAGTAATCGATGAGCAGTTTACGCCACTGGTTGACGACGCAAAACAATCGTGTTTAGACTGGTCAGAAAAGATCAGCGAAGCAGTTTCAAATAACACCATGACGGATGAGGTAGCGCAGCAGCTGCAAATCAGTTTAGGGCAGAACAATGTAGAACTTTACGAATTGACCCAGCAGCTATTTTTTCGCGCGGGTTTGCCCATCGTGGAAGAAGATACATTAGTACACTGGGCGTATC
>CAYFTH010000196.1:0-3225 GCA_964346075.1 uncultured Fluviicola sp.
TTTCGCACGATAAGCTCTTGATTCTAACAAAAATGCTAAATTGTACTTTTTTATTCAATAGCACGTAACGAACAGCAAAAGGCAATGCGTCAAAAAACACTTTAAATTACAGAAGACCATAATGAAACTATCAATTCTTAAACCAAAGAAATCGCTCAACAAAGCTTATTTAAAGGTAAAACCCATTCGTGAGAACATAGAAAACTTCAAGTCTAACCTCATTGATCTACTAGACAATTCAAATGATACAGAATCTGAAGAGTTTCATAAAAACTTGGTGGCTGATTTCTTAAAGAAAACGTATTACGACCCCGAATACTTCATCAATACCAAAGGAAGAAACGACCTGGTCATCCATAATGGAAAAAAGGCAAAAGATCCTGTAGGAGTAATTATTGAAGCGAAGAAACCCACCAACAAATCTGAAATGGTCAGTAAAGGGAGTCCGAATACGAAGGCGCTTCAAGAAACAGTATTATACTACCTGAGAGAACGCATCACTGGAAAAAACCTTGAGGTGAAAAAGTTGGTGGTGACCAATATTTACGAATGGTTCATATTTGATGCGAATCAATTTGAAACCTTCTTTGCACAGAATAAGCAATTGGTGAAGAAGTTTGAAGACTTTGAAAATGGATCATTGTCTGGAACAAAAACGGACTTCTTCTATAAAGAAATTGCAAAACCTGTTATTGACGCAATAAAGGAAGAGGTAGATTGTACTTATTTTGATTTTAGAGATTATGAAAAGCCATTAAGAAACACTGACCTTAAGGATGATAGGAAGTTAATTGCATTGTTTAAGTTGTTGTCTCCTGAACATCTGTTAAAGAAGCCTTTTACTAACGATAGTAATAGCCTGGATGAGAAATTTTATGCTGAGTTACTCCACATTATTGGATTAAAAGAAGAAAAACAAGGAAGCAAGAAGATAATTGAGCGTAATAAACCAAAAGACAGACAAACAGGTACGTTGCTAGAAGACGCCATTATCCAGTTGGACAGTATGGATAAGCTCAGCCGTTTGGACAAACCTTCACAATTTGGAAAAGATAGAGAAGAACAACTGTTCAATGTTGGGTTAGAGTTAGCCATTACATGGGTGAATAGAGTGTTGTTTTTGAAGTTGCTCGAAGCACAATTGATTACTTATCATGGAGGAGATAAGAAATATGCGTTTTTAAGTTTTGATCGAATCAATAATTATGACGACCTGAATAGTTTATTCTTTCAAGTCCTCGCAAAGAAGTACGATGAACGAAACGCCGATGTAATCAAAGCGTTTGAGCATGTACCTTATTTAAACAGTTCACTTTTTGAACCTACTGAAATTGAACATAATACTTTATTTGTAAGTAACCTGAGGGATGATAAAACCATTCCGATTCACGATAGCACCGTTTTAAAAGATCCCAAAGGGAAGCGAAGAAAAGGAGAGTTGACAACCCTGGAGTATCTCTTTGAATTCCTCAACGCTTACGACTTTAGTGGAGAGGGAACAGAAGATATACAGGAGGACAACAAGACGTTGATTAATGCCTCTGTACTCGGGTTAATCTTTGAAAAGATCAACGGATACAAAGACGGTTCTTTCTTTACTCCCGGCTTCATTACCATGTACATGTGTAAAGAAACCATCCGAAAAGCCATCGTTCAAAAATTCAACGAGACAAGAAAAGAAAATGGTACGCAGGTTGAGCGGAGTCGAAACCAAGGACCGTTTTCTTCCATCACCGAAATCTACAACGCCATAGGCACCCAAGGTGACTTTAGCTACGAAAAAGCCAATGCACTCATCAACGACGTAAAGATTTGTGACCCTGCTGTTGGATCGGGGCATTTCTTGGTTTCTGCATTAAACGAGATGATTGCTGTAAAGCATGAATTAGGAATTCTATTGGATCGTGACGGTAAAAAACTGAGGGATTATGACATTGAAGTGGAAAACGACGAACTGATCATTACCGATGACAACGCTGAATTATTTGAATACAACCCGAAAAGTAAAGAGAGCCAACGGATACAAGAAACACTATTCCATGAGAAGCAAACAATTATTGAAAACTGTTTATTCGGAGTAGATATCAACCCAAATTCTGTAAAGATCTGTCGCCTACGTCTGTGGATCGAATTATTAAAGAATGCTTATTACATGCTTCCTGCCAATGGCGAAGCCGTTGGAATTTCCCCCTCTCGGAGGGGGACTAAGGGGGAGGATATCCCACAGCTCCAAACACTCCCCAACATCGACATTAACATCAAGTGTGGCAACTCATTGATTAGCCGGTTTGATCTGGATGCCGATCTAAAGAAAGCGTTGCGAAGTAGTAAATGGAACATGTCGAGTTACCGCTCTGCAGTTAAAACCTACCGTAATGCTGAAAGCAAAGAACAAAAACACGAAATGGAACGCTTGATTGCTGACATTAAGGGCGACTTTAAAACAGAGATTTCACAAAACAGCAAAGAGCAAAAGCTTTACAATAAATTAAGTTCGGAACTCTATGAAAAGCACATGGCTCCGAAGCTTTTTGAGGAGCAGCTAGACAAAAAAGCAAAGGCTAAACTCAAAAAAGAGCGAGAAAAACTGGAGAAAAGAGTAACAAAACTCAAAGAACAACTGGATGAAATAAAAAACAACAAGATTTACGAAAATGCTTTTGAATGGCGTTTTGAGTTTCCGGAGGTGTTGGATGAGGATGGGAAATATCAAGGTTTTGATGTAGTGATTGGGAATCCGCCTTATATGCTACTTCAGAATTTAGACAAACAACAAGAAAAGCACTTAAAGTCTATCTTCAAAACAGCATCATACAAAGGTGATACGTTTGGGGTTTTTATCGAACTTGGTGTTTCACTGATTAATTCAAATGGAGTTGTCAATGTTATTGTACCATATACATGGTTGTCAATACAGCAGCACTCTGAGTTAAGAAAACTAATTTTAAGTAAATCTTTAGATTACATAATTAATCTACCCCAGAAGGTATTTGAAAATGCAGATTTAGATACTACAATAATTCAGTTCAATAATATTGATGAAGACAAAAAATTTAATATTGGTGAAGCTGTAAATGAAGAAATTAAAATAGTCAGAAGTAGCAATTCGGAACTATATAAAACCAACGAATTTTATCAAATAAATCTTAATTTAAGTTTAGTTGATTCTAAAATTATATTGAAAATAAAAGAGAATTCCGTTCGATTAGAAGATGAATTTAAGAT
>CAYFTH010000197.1:0-3212 GCA_964346075.1 uncultured Fluviicola sp.
GAACAACATCAAAGCAAAATTGAAAGATACTTCACACTCCTGGATCGGAGCTATTCTGTTTATAACGAACATCATCAAATTTGCCGAATTAAATGATTTTAGCTTCTAGATTTTCTGAGGAAACCCTAATTGAGACCTGTAACCAGACGACCTTTGCTCAATTCCTGAGCATAGCCAATTTCTATTCCACCACCGTCGTAGAAATAGGTGGACTCCAGTGTGTTTTTAACCCCCATGTAACCAGTGGAGTGAAAATAGATGCGCTGTCCTGTTGCAGAAGATGCACTCAACACCAAAATAAAAAGAAACAGATATCGCTTCATCACCAGTTATTTTTTTCAAAGAAAGACAAAATGAATTCTGCTGTTATCTCTTGTTGCTGTTCCCGAGTGATGGTCGCCTCCCCATCACCATCCTGAAAACCGTAGTCTCCAAACTGTGAATGATTTCCTCCATCTATACGGTGATATATAGCCTGTTGAGCGGTGCCGGAAGAAGGAATATCATCTACGTTGTTTACATCCATCGCTGGTGGCAGCAGTGGACGAGCATCCTGAACTTCATTCTTGTCAATAATCAGATCGTTTTCACCATAAAGAGAAAGCGCTGAACCTGTCCAATTGGACAAGTCAACATCGTAGGGATAGGAAGCAAGGAGAATCAGACCTAAAAAAGCATCGCGGTCATCTTCCACATCCTTGCACGCTTTTATTCCTCCGAGAGAATGTCCAGCTACTACCCATTGATCTACTTCTTGAAAGTCGTCACGGTAACGTCGGGTTTTACTGCTGTTCAATATCGCTGCATTGCCGGTGACTTTTAGAATGATCACAGGATACCCTTCTTTCGCAATCAACTGCATCAAAGGAATATAAGCATGAAAATCAACCAATCCCCCAGGGTAAAAAAACAACCCGGTATTGCTTTTAGGCGCCGAAATCGGAGAAAGAGAGATATAGCCAGTATGTTCTTCAACTCTAACCTCATCAGGTTTTTCTATCTTGTCTGGAAGATGAGTACAGCTTCCCAAAAAGAGAAACAAAAGAGCGATAAGGAACCTGTTCGAACGCATATGTGTAAAAATAATGGGATTTTCAAAAATGATCAGTGGATAAATAGACTATTTTATGGGTGAAGTTAAAAGGCATCTTTTAGGTTGGCTTCCAAAAGAAAATAAGTTTAGTCAAAACTGAAGGAGGTAAAATACCCCCTTCAGGTGATCATAGGAAATTATTATTATTCAACCAATGGTTTCAACCTGGGCAACGGCCAACTATCCTCAAATCCTGTTCCCCAATCGATTTCCTCAATCTCTTGGTCCGTCAATAAACAATTATTTAAGTCTTCGCTGATTTTTTCTTCATCCATTTCCTGGCCGATAAAAACAAGTTCATTCTTGCGATCTCCATACGTTTTGTCCCATCCCGATTCAATCACTTCTTGATTTTCTACAAACGGTGCGTATCGGATTCGTTCTTCAAAAGACATACTGCTCCACCAAACTCCAGCTCCGTCGGCGCGCAATGATCCTCCAGCTTGACTCCAAGAAAGGGCTTCGTCTGGGCGTGAAGCCATCCAGAACAATCCTTTGCTTCGAATAACTGTGCTTGGAAAACTGGATTGAATATAATTTAAATATCGGTCTGGATGAAATGGTTTTCTGCTTCGAAATACAAATGAACCAATCCCATACTCCTCCGTTTCTGGGTTGTGACCATCTTTATTCAATTCCTCAATCCAACCCGCACTCATTTCTGCCTCTTCAAAGTCGAAAAGACCCGTATTTAAGATTTCATTTGGGTCAACTTTACTAAAACTGGATTCAATGATCTTTGCTTTAGGATTTAATTTTTTAATTGCTGACTTGAGTACACCGAGATCCGTTTCACTAATCAAATCGGTTTTATTCAAGATGATCACATTGGCAAACTCTATTTGGTCTGTAAGCAAGTTCACAATGGTTCTGTAATCCTCCTCCATATCGGTAAGATCTCGATCCATGAGCGTCTCAGAACTTCCGAAATCTTTAAAGAAATTGAAAGAATCAACAACCGTTACCATCGTGTCAATGTAACTAAACTGCGATAAGTCTACCCCATTTTCGTCATCTATAAAACTAAACGTTTGTGCTACCGGAACAGGTTCACTGATCCCTGTACTTTCGATGAGTAAATAATCGAAGCGATTTTCTTTCGCTAGACGTTCAACTTCAACCATCAAGTCCTCACGCAGTGTGCAACAAATGCAACCATTACTCATCTCTACCAATTTTTCTTCCGTTCGAGAGAGCGTGTTTTCATTTTTGACTAAGTCTGCATCTACATTTACCTCGCTCATATCATTCACAATTACAGCGACCTTTAGTCCCTCCTTGTTGTGTAAAACATGATTGAGCAATGTTGTTTTTCCTGCGCCTAAAAATCCACTAAGCACAGTTACTGGTAATTTATTGTTCATAATTCAAATTTAAAAGTGTTAAAAATTCGTCTCGTTTTTCAGTTTTATTGAATTCACCGCCATACTCCAAGGAAGTCGTAAAACTCTCTTTATCATTAATTCCTCGAGTGGAAACGCAGAGGTGTTTTGCCTGAACACAAACAATAATATCTTCCGTATCCAAATGCGACTTTAATTCTTCATAGATTTGAAGACATAACCTTTCTTGTACTTGAGGACGATGCGCTATGTAATTTACAATCCGATTGATTTTAGACAACCCCACAACACGTTTACCTGGAATATAGGCAACATGTGCCTTCCCGATGATCGGTAGAAAATGATGTTCACAGTTCGAGTTGATTTCAATATCTTGCTCTATCAATAATTTTTTATAATTGTACTTGTTTTCAAATGTTGAAACTTTCGGTTTATTGGCCGGGTTCAATCCATGAAATAACTCTTTCACATACATCTTGGCAACTCGATAGGGCGTTCCCGATAGACTGTCATCTGTTAAATCGAGTCCCAGTTCTTCCATAATTTTATAGAAGTAAAGTTGTATGTTTTCTATTTTTTCTTCATCCGATTTTTCAAAAGCATCGTCACGTAAAGGCGTTTCTATGGAAGAGGCAACGTGATTGTCGCCCATCATTTCTATTGTTTCTTTATTTATTGTTTCTTCTTTGTCCATAACTTCTGTTTTAGTGACATGTATCGCATTCACATGCGCTTCGATTGCCAGCCGGCGCCGTTTCCAGGCAGCGGCGCGCTCC
>CAYFTH010000198.1:0-3193 GCA_964346075.1 uncultured Fluviicola sp.
GCTCAAAAAGAAATAGAGACTTGTGGTGAAATCGACGTTGACTATGTCCGTACGCAATATGAAATGGCATGGAAAAAACTCGAAGACATCGAACGTAAGAATGAAGGTGTACGCACGGATATCGTGCTGGGTGGAACGACTTCTCAAATCGTTGATTATAGTGAATCCAACAATTTTGATTTAATTGCACTCGGCAACAAAGGAACATCTGGTTTAGCAGAGCGGATTGCAGGTTCAGAGGCGCAAATTGTGGCTAGAAACTCCACTGTTCCTGTGTTGACACTCATGTGCGACCGATCCTCTTTTGAATTGAATAACTTGCTGCTCGTTCACGATTTTTCTGAAAATAATGAACAATCCTTCGATTTACTCAAACAGTTTATGGCCATTTTTGGAACGCAATTACACTTGCTGCAAATAGCCCAACATGGAGATGATCACGATGAGATCAAACAAAACATGAAGGCCTTTGGCCGCAACAACCAGCTCGAATCATTTGAAATGCACGTGTTGAACGATGAGAACGTCGAAGAGGGCGTGACTCACTTTAATCAGATGAACGATATGGACCTTGTTTGCATCGGTACGCATGGAAAAGGTGGTTTGCTTTACAAAAGTGCAACTGAAACGTTAATTAATCATTTATATAAACCCGTTATCTCATTTAAAATACAATAATTATGATCGATTTCTTATTAAATCCCTGGCCTTGGTGGTTTTCAGGACTTATTATTGCCGTAGTCATGTTTGTACTACTATTTTTCGGCAAGTCATTTGGATTTTCAGCCAACTTAAGAACAATGTGCTCTATCGGTGGAGCTGGAAAGAAAGTTAAGTTTTTTGATTTTGACTGGAAAAAACAAATTTGGAATATCGTATTCCTCATTGGCGCTGTTATTGGTGGATATATTGCTTATGCATTTTTGACACATGGAAATCATGCTGTTGACATTTCCGAATCTACGGTGCAGGATTTACAAGCGCTCGGTTTTTCAGCGCCAACAGCGATGCAGCCCTCGGAACTCTTTAATCTGGAATCTGCCTTTAGCTTGAAAGGATTCCTCCTTTTAGCTATTGGAGGACTGATGGTAGGTTTTGGAGCTCGATACGCCGGAGGTTGTACTTCTGGTCACGCAATTAGTGGAATAGCAGATCTACAAATCCCTTCTTTTATTGCCGTGATTGGTTTCTTTATAGGTGGCTTAATCATGACTTTTGGGGTGTTTCCTCTAATTTTTGGCTAATCAATTAAAAAAACAACATTATGAAATTTATAAAATATTTAGTGGTTGGAATCTTATTCGGAATCGTCATGGCGAAATCCGAAGCTATTTCCTGGTACCGCATTCAAGAAATGTTTCGATTTCAAGCATTTCACATGTATGGAATTATAGGTACAGCAGTAGTTCTGGGAATTATTGGTGTAGCTTTAATTAAAAAATTCAAATTGCGCGATATTACTGGTGACCCCATCCGATTCTATCCCAAGAACAAATCAGTTCCTCGCTACCTCATCGGTGGAATCATATTTGGTCTTGGCTGGGCACTCACAGGAGCTTGTCCAGGTCCAATGGTAGTGAATATCGGCTATGGATTTTTATCATTTGGGATCGTACTTATTTTCGCCACGTTGGGCACATATCTTTACGGAGTACTCCGGGATAAATTACCCCATTAACTTTACGAATAAAAGTTCAAGCCTCGATTTAAGCATTTAAATCGAGGCTTTTTTTAAGGGTAACATTTGTAACTGAAAGCGCCCACGATTTACACGAACTTTGTTAAAACGATCAGTCATGAATTTGAAGAAATATAGTTGGACCATTTTACTCACTATCGCCTTACCTTCACTTCTTTACAGCCAACCAGGACACCGCGCCGATATACATCCCGATTCCATCAGCCATCGTCTATGGGCAGATCTTGACAAGGGATATTTCGAATTTCACAAGCGATCTTTTGCCATGTCTACGATCAATGAAGGTCCTGTAGATGATTATATTACTGTAACATCTGGTGCAGGATTAGGCTACTACTCTCCTTCCTTTAAACATTTCCACTTGGGTTTCAGCGGCTTTTTTGCTTTTCAGTTATACCAACATAATTTACACAAAACTGATGCTTTAGCAGAAAAAGGAAGCCGATATGAACGTCAGCTTTATGATTTGAATGATGTCGATAACACCACCGATTTAGATCGCCTTGAAGAACTCTATCTCACCTATGAACGCGAGCACTTCTCGATCGAATTGGGACGACAAAAGCTGGAATCACCTCTACTCAACGAAAATGACAACCGCATGCGACCCAATATATTTAGTGGAATTTCTGTCAATTATCACCATAAAAACCTCCAATTAAAAAGTGCCTGGTTCATAAGCGAAACAATACGCGGCACAGTGCATTGGTACTCCATTGATGAATCCATGGGTATATATGGTCAAGGAAGAAATCCATTGGGAGATCCCGGCCTTTATCATGGAAATATATCTACTCAAGGAATAGGAACCTTAGGAGCCCTTTATGAAAATAAAAACTTAAAAACACAGCTCTGGAACTATACAGCAGAAAACATTTTTAACATTTCATTTGGGCAATTCGATTATACGCTCAAAAGCCAAAACATCAACTACGTAATAGGTGCTCAAGGTTTATATCAATATGCGCTCAACCACGGTGGAAATCCCAACCAGTCAATTACCTATATCCAGGAAGATGAGTCCACATATGCCATAGGTGGTCGAATAGGCGTAACCTATCGGCACCACGAATTTACTGGCAATTATTTCGGAATTTCCGATCAAGGACGTTATTTATTCCCAAGAGAATGGGGACGTGAAAAGTTTTACGCCAGTTTAACGCGCGAGTTATTTGAGGGGTACGGTGGAGTAAATGCCTATGTTCTAAAGTATAAATACGCTCCTGAAGAACGACCTTTTTGGGTTTCTATCGGTGCAGGTTATATTGACCAACCCGATAACGAAAATCTGAAATTGAGTAAGTACGCTTTAGATGATTATTACCATTTTACGGGTAAATTTGATTACAAGTTTCAAGGGTATTTTGAAGGGTTAGATCTAAAATGTATCGTGGCCTATAAAAAGGAATTTCTCGATGGTTCCATGACCTATCGTCAAAAGATCAACAAAGTAGACATGATCAACTTAAACCTGGTAGTAGATTATCGTTTTTA
>CAYFTH010000199.1:0-3094 GCA_964346075.1 uncultured Fluviicola sp.
TATCTCTTATACCCTTGGTAATCACCCTGTTTCTTTATTGCACCCCAATTTTGAAAGCGCAAATCATACACACAGAAAATTATTTTGTCGGAAATATCACTGCCATTGATGGAGAATCTGGAAATATTTGGATCGGAACCGATCAGAATGGTATTATACAAAGAAACAGTGAGGGGAATATTATCCACTCTTTCCAATCATCCTCGTCTGGATTATCCAATAACCATATCAATTGTATAACAACAGATAGCGATGAAAAAGTTTGGATCGGAACAAATGAGGGTCTTTCCATTTATGATGGCGTCGAATGGCAGACCTATACAAAGGCTGACGGATTAGCTGGAAATACAGTTAAAAAAATTCTGATAGCCGAAAACAACCAGGTTTGGATAGGGACAGAGAAAGGCTTAAGCCTATACAATACGAATAGTCAAGAGTTCACACTTGAACTTAACACAAATGATGGATTATCCAGTAGCATTATCACCGCCCTTGCCACTGATTCAGCAAATACAGTTTGGATTGGAACAATTAATGGATTAAACCTCTATAACGGAGAAGAAGTTACGCAGTTTGCATTTCCGGATTCTGTTGATATTTCCTGGATTAATGATCTCGCTTTTGATTCGGATTATAATCTATGGCTTGCATCAAATCAAGGTGTGGTTAAATATACGGGCACCAACTTTGCTTTCTTCTCTGAAGAAAACGGATTAAACAGCAATGAAATCAATGATATTGAAATATATGAAGAGGAAATTTGGATGGCCACTACGGGTGGTGGCATAAGCACTTATAAGAATGGTCAGTTTACGCACTACACGCAGGCAAACTCAAATCTAATCTCAAACACTTATAATGTCCTGTGGACAAATTCCAATGGCTATATGTGGAGCGGTTCTTACAAAGGAACAGCCCTTTATAATGGCAGCTCCTGGCAACAAGTTGGCGAACTTCGATCAAATCACATACGCCAGTCAGCCATATATAAAAACAGTGTATGGTTTGCAACACAAAAAGGATTAACTGTGGTAGAGAATAACACCTGGGAAACTTTGACGACGGCTGATGGACTGATTGACAATGCGGTAACAGATGTGGCAATTGACAAGGAAGAAACATTATGGATAGGCACCGAAAGCGGAGTAACTGAAATTAATAACGGAACGGCTCACAATTACACCAATTTTGATGGCCTGGTCGATCAACAAATCAACACAGTGACAGTCGATTCCTCGGGGAATGCATGGTTCGGGACACCCTCCGGGATCTCTGTTCTTGAAGAGGATGGCACATGGACGACTTACACAAGTTCAGAACGACTTATTAATAATACCGTTACAGATATTGAAGTGGATCATGATGGGACGATTTGGATTTCTACCCTAGATGGCGTAAGTAGCTATACCGGCGGAAATTTCACAAATTATTCTGCCGCCGACGCTCTAGTTAGTGACAGTGTAAATACAATACTCATCGATTCCACCGGAAACAAATGGTTCGGGACAGAAAACGGAATCTCAATGTATAATGACACTTCCTGGAGTAGCATTACCCCATCTGATAATCTTCCATTTGCAAAAGTTACCGCGTTAGAACAATCTGATAAGGGAAAACTGCTCATTGGCGGCAAAGAAGGCATGGCAATTTATGAAGCGGATACCTTTAGTCTGTTTAACACCAATCACGGATTGATCAGCAATAATATCAACTCCATAAGCTCGAATAATGGAAAATATTGGATTGCTACACCTCAGGGATTAACCAAGATGGAGCTCATTATTAATCATGAGCCAACAAATATCCTGATGACCAATTCTGAAATGGAAGAAACTACACTGGCAGGTAACAAAGTTACGACTCTGGAAACAGAGGATCCGGATAATAATAATCAACACAATTATACGCTTACCGATAGCATCGGCGATAGCAATCTTTTTTCCATAGCAGACAATAAACTTATTATCCACACAACTCCGGATTACGAAGAGCAAACGCAATATACTATAAGCGTAACAACCACGGATCAATATGAGGCAACGTTCTCCAAAGAACTCACCCTCTCCGTAACAAACGTCAAACCCATGGTTGAAAAAACCATTCTAAATGTATTGGAAAATTCAGAAGAAGGCTATCCTGTTGGAAAAGTACAACTAAATACATCTATGGACACGAACTCGGTTTCGTTCAGAATAACAGGGGGTAATATTGATAATGCCTTTGCAATAGATTCATCTGACGGAACCATCTTCGTAAAAAACAGAAGTGCGCTTGATTATGAGACCAACCCATATTTCCAGTTGTTTGTCGAAGCTTCTGATACACATTATGCAGACACCAATGAAGTTATAGTTCAACTGGATGATATGTTGGTTGAAGGACATACCGTTGTATTTGCGGTACAGGATGAAGAAGGAAACAACATTGAAAATGCAACAGTCGACCTCGAGAATCACGGAAGTTTATCTACTTTTTCCAATGGTCAGGCAATTTTCAGTGGCATACCCTCTGATGAAGAAATACAGTATATTGTTTCTCACTATAATTACAAAAGCGACACTGGTAATATCTATCTCGAAGGCAGCAATATCCAAAAAATTATCACTCTAGAAGAAAAGGATAATGGCTTCGATGACGAAGAAGAAGATACCACAAGCAATGACGGATCAGAAACGGATACAACAACTGCCACAGGTATCCTGGACATTGAAAAGGGAGATTTCAGCGTATATCCCAACCCCGCAACAAATAAATTTTACATCGATGGTTTTGAACAGCCCCATTCTATGCTGCAAATTAAGACAATCGGGGGCAAAACAGTCTTTACGACCAAAATCAGAGGGAAGCATGATCCGGTGAATATCAGCAAACTTTCCCCTGGTCTATATATTGTAGAAATTCAAAACGGGAAACATCGATTTCAACAGAAAATCATTGTTAAATAAATATATCCGGTAGATCTATAGCTTTAACTTTGGCCACGATAAGATTCACATCAATCGTGGCCATACTATTTCCAGTACGTAAATGCGCGTTAAATGGGCAAATTCAGAAGTAGAGGTAAATTAGCAAATTTCCATCATTTTTCTAATAA
>CAYFTH010000200.1:0-1173 GCA_964346075.1 uncultured Fluviicola sp.
ATATCCCGAGTTGAAGCAGTATGGTCCACAAAACTGGAAATATCTTTTTCCGTTACTGTCTGTTTTCGACAGAGTACAAAAAGATGCGAACATTGCTCCACCTGCCCTTGGTTAAAAGCTAACGGTGTTATTTTTGCTTTTAATTCGGGATCGGTAATAACAATAAATTTCATCAACTGCAACCCCATCGACGTTGGTGTAAGTTGCAATCCTTCCATCAATCGCTTTAATTGTTCGTCTGTTAACTTTTTTGAAGCGTCAAACTGTTTAACTGCATAGCGCCATTGCAATGCCTTAATAATATCTTGGTTGTTACTTGTCATATCGTTGTGCAAAAATACTTTTTCCTAAATCATAAAAGGTATTGAATAAAAACGAAATTCGATTATATTTGTTCATTCTGATTTTAGATACAACAAACACCTCGAATAAGATGGCAAAAGAAAAAACAAGGTATTCAGATCAAGAACTACAAGAATTTAAAGATATTATCACGTCGAAATTAGAAGAAGCACAGGAAGACCTGACTATGCTCAAGAATTCATTGTCTCATAAAGACGACCACGGAACTGATGATACGGGACGTACATTTAACATGATGGAGGATGGCTCAGAAACGCTTTCTCGCGAAGAAATGGCGCAGTTGGCTGCACGTCAGGAAAAGTTTATCAAGAGTCTCAATAATGCGTTGGTACGGATTGAAAACAAAACATACGGTATTTGCCGTGTCACTGGTAAATTGATCCGAAAAGAGCGACTAAAACTCGTTCCTCATGCAACATTGAGCATTGAGGCCAAGAATCAACAAAATTCATAATCAGCGACGACATTGAAAAAGCGCTATCTCATCACCTTTGGTGTCGTACTTTTGGTACTGATTATAGATCAGGCTGTCAAAATATGGGTGAAGACGAGTTTTTCTTATGATGACCCGAGTATTTCCATTTTTGGTGATTGGTTTAAACTCAATTACGTAGAAAATCAAGGCATGGCTTTCGGGGCAACGCTCGGAGGAGGTATCTGGGGTAAGCTCATTCTTTCCTTGTTCCGCGTAGCAGCAATTATTGCAATCACTTATTACATTATCAAGCAGATTCGCGAGCGGGTGAGTATCGAGTTTTTGGTGGTGACTGGCCTTATATTGGCAGGAGCAGCGGGAAACCTCATCGATTC
>CAYFTH010000200.1:1273-3019 GCA_964346075.1 uncultured Fluviicola sp.
CAAATCCAATTACTATGAAGAAACTATTATTTATTCCATTATTCATTGCCTCTTTCCTTTACGGACAAAATGTTGCAGACATTGAGCAATGCCTATCTCACAAAGCAATTGCTTATCAAGATGAACTCTCGCCTGGATTTGAGGAGCATGTCGATGAGCAGTTTGAACTCGCCAAACATACACCTCTTACCAAGACGGAGAAATCGACGAAATACACGATTCCTGTTGTTGTTCACGTGGTCTACAATACGGAAGATCAAAACCTGGAAGACAGTGTTATTCTTCGTCAAATCGAAACATTGAACGAAGATTATCAGCGCACAAATGCAGACACTGCTAATATGCGTCCCGACTTTGATATTGTCAAGGGAAGTCCAAACATTGAATTTGAACTGACTCAAACGAATCCTCAGGGTCAGCCAAGTACGGGCATTACGCGCACAGAGACATCACAAGAAACATTTGGTGATATTGGCTTGATTTCAGGTGATTTTAGTGAACTTGAAAAAGTGAAACAAACAGCAGAGGGCGGACATGATCCATGGGACCAAAGTCGGTATTTAAATATTTGGGTGTGCAACATGGAAGTGTTTAATACTCCTGCACTTTTAGGGTATGCCACACCGCCAGCGGGACTACCCAATTGGCCTCCAGGCAGTAATCCCAACCTTATTGACGGCGTTGTTATTCAATATCAAGCCTTTGGATCGAACAACCCGAATGTCCTGGATCCTGGTCAGGGTCCCGTTACGGTGATGGGGCGCACGACAACGCACGAAGTAGGACACTATCTCGGTTTACGTCACATCTGGGGTGATGGCGACTGTAATGAGCAGGATGGAATTGACGATACGCCCAACGCAGAAGATCAATCGCAGCAAGATTGCGATGACACAAAAAACACATGCGTCGATACCATACAGGGTACAGATCTACCCGACATGATTGAAAATTACATGGATTACTCAGCGGAGACCTGTCAAAATAGTTTTACGCAGGGTCAAGTCGATTTGATGCGCGGTGTTTTGAATAACCAGCGCTATGACTTGGTTCATGACAATCCCGCATCGGTGAAAGAGCAGACTACTGAAGCGAAGATTTATCCGAATCCAGCTCAGGACCAAATCACCGTTGTGTTGGAAAATGGCACCGCAGAAACGATCGAAGTTCTCGGCTCCAGCGGAAGACAAGTACTCTCGACAGGGTCTTCAGCTCAAGAAACTTCGCTTGATGTCAGTGCTCTGGACAATGGCGTTTATTTTATTCGCATTCAACAGCCCACTGGTCAAAGGACGATAAGTAAATTTGTAAAGCGATAAATCGGAATAAGTATTAACAGAACCGACCCTCCCGGGTCGGTTTTTTTATTTTTTGACACCAACTTTTTGGGTTGTCTCCGTTGCTGGAGATCATTAACAGCCTGTTTATTAAAGTCTCAACTATTTGAGGGTGTTTTGTTTTGAATATTTTTTCTTACACATCATCTGCCAAACATCGACCAGCGAATACCCTGAACAACGCCTGCCATAGGGTTTAAGTAAAAAATAGTGCTCGCTCATAAGAACCCGATAGTCGTTTGTGCATTACGTACGTGAAGGATATTGGGTGGGTGAAAAAGATTATTGTCGCTTCCCTCGGTACAAAATTTCTTCATTAGCATTCCGAAATTACACTCGGTACGCTTACATTTCGTCTAAGAAAGAACACTGTGCTGCATTATTTCTCCATTTACTTTCGCTCTCTATC
>CAYFTH010000201.1:0-3001 GCA_964346075.1 uncultured Fluviicola sp.
TAACCGTAACCCGCAACAACAAAAGCCTGTATTATTTAACCGACCATCTGGGCAGTGTGCGTGTAACGGTCAACGAACAAGGCGATCCGGTGGGCTGGGATGATTACTACCCGTTTGGGTTACAGATGCCGGGGCGTACCCAAAACGCCTCCAACCCGAATGATGATCAGAAGTTCACCGGCTACGAACTGGAACAGCAGGGGGATTTGGGCATTTACCACGCCGGGGCGCGTATGTACGATCCGGTGATCGGCCGCTTCACCAGCCAGGACAGGTTTAAGGAGAAGTATCCGTCAATGAGTCCGTACCAGTACGCGGCGAATAATCCGGTATTGTTTGTGGATGTGAATGGGGATAGTATAGATGTAAGCCAACTGGATCAGGAAACGCTTGATTGGTTAACCGGTCAATTACAAACCATTACGGGTTCAACACTCTCAGTGAATGGTAACGGAATGCTTGTTTTTGATTCGAATGCCAGGGTAAATACCAATGGAACAAGCGAAACTGCCCGAAATGATTTGTCGCATGCGATTGGACTTGAAACTGTTGTTACAGTTGGATCGCATTCGGGTAGTAGAACTTCACATCATAAAAATGGTCATATTTCTTTGAATATAGAAGATATTAGATTTGGTGAAGAAAATTCTTTTGGAGTAAGTCCATTGACGCTGGGAATAGGAATGACATTTCTTCACGAATTAAATCACACGTCTATTGTTCCGTCGGGAGGAACTGAGGATAAATTATTACATGACTGGGACAAAGGACCAACTGTTGTGCATATGAATAGAATTCGAGATGAAATTAGTAATAGCGGGCGACATAGGATGGGAGAAAGGCAATCATACAATTACCGAAGGGATGAAAATGGCAACGTCTACTATCCCTTTTCAGATGATTTATTGAGAAGAGTTTATCGAAGAATGAGATAATTTAACGAGAAATTTATGTTGTATAAAATAATCATAATATATGGTTTGGTTTTATTTGGGTGTAATTCTCAAAATAAAAAGGATAATTATCAATCTGCTTTGTCCTATATATCTTCGGATTCGGATTTAATAGATATGATAAAAGAGTACAGACCTTATGGAGAATTTTTGTTATTTCGTGATGGTGATTTAGTGTACAAGGTATACCCCGAAAGGGAAAATGAAATTTATGACAACTTTGAAGGCGAATTATCTGATTTCGTAAGTCAGACTGTTATTGATAGCCTTAGTGAAGTCGATTTTTTTAGATATAACTCTTTTAATGAGACTTTGGAACATTATACGATAAGTGACACAGCAAAGATTAAAATATTTTTTACAGAACCGATAAATAATGTGCTTGCATCAGAAGTATTTTTTATGAAAAGAAAAATACCGGATGATTTTGATACATATAGAGGGAATTTGATATCAAATGTTGGCATGTCATATTTATTTGTCTTTGAGGAAGGGAGAATTGATACCGTTTTAAAAAATATCACCCAATACAATTGAACTTTGCCAAATGGGGATAGATTCAGTTACGGACAGATCGAAGATGAAAGGGGTCTGTTTATTCCATTTTCTTCGGACAATTACCAAAAAGTATACAGGAGAACAAAATGATGAATATCTTAAAAAAGATACCCATAATATGTTTTTTATTTGCTATCACATTGAATTGTAATGCTCAGAATAATAATAGTTACAAACAGGCATTGAATTATATATCGAATGATGACGAATTAGTAAAAATGTTAAGAGATCACAATCTCTATTATCCAACATTACTCTATTCAAATTCAGAATTGGTGTATAAAGTATATCCGGAAAAACCCGGTACATTATTCTCTTTATTTCGAAGAGAATTGGAACTCATGAATAAGGATTACAATGATTTTATGAATTTGGAAACAACTATTGATAGTACATTAACTGTATATACAAAAAGTGATACTGCCAGAGTCAAAATATTTTTTTCCAATAAAGTTGATAATTTAATTGCATCGGAGGTCTTTTTTAGAAAAGAATTATTCAACAATGAGAGTTTCGATGATTATCGCGGTAATTCCATGTTTAACACAGCAATGAAATATTTGTTTGTCTTTGAAGAGGGTCAAATTGATACTGTTTTTAAAATGGTGCAGCAGTATGAGTAAGTATTTTTTTCTTTTCTTCTTTTTAAAAATAATCACTTACAAAGTGGGAGTAATTGCATGGTGCTTCCTGAATTTTTCATGCCAAAACAGCTCCGTTTTAAATTTTACAATTGAACTTTCGGAAACGGATAAGACGAACGGATTAATCGTTGTAAACGCGGAGTTGAAAAATGTGAGTGCTCATGATTTGCTTATCTTTAAACCTCTGAAAGGATTTACATTAAACGATAGTATTAGAAGATCTGACGGTGAAGATCATTCATACAGAATTTCGATAACACCGGAGTTTAAACCCGATCTTTATTTGATATTAAAATCCGGTGATACATACTCGTGGTTTTATACTATTGAAGAAGTATCAACGGGGATTCCACAAGTCGGTGATGAGCCATTTACATTTGAAAATGGTGAAACTTACAATATTCAACTTTTTTATTGGTCAGATGACTGGTTACATCCTTCCAGCTATTTTACTGATTTTGACGATCAGACCACGTTTTTTGCGGGAAACGTTGAATCAAATATAATCACATTGAAGTATTGACTGACAATTACGAAGGATTGAAAGTCTCGGTTGAATGAAATGTCAACAATACTCTTGAAGCGAATCAAGTTGCAACGTATTACCTTCATCCATTCCGGCCGCGAAGGTAACTTTTTTTACATAATTTTATTTAACGTGGTTATCCTGTTTCTGGCTCATATCACAGTTACAAGTTTACCCTGGAGGAACATGAAGAGGAGAAAGGTTAACAGCTGAATCTGCGCGTGCGCAACACGAGCCATGAAAGTTGGGTGCAAGAACAAGTCCAGAAAGGACGTACGGCAATAGCCCCATGCGGCATTGTGGGGAAAAGAGCGCATCGC
>CAYFTH010000202.1:0-2967 GCA_964346075.1 uncultured Fluviicola sp.
GAGGGGGACCGGATCAACGACCATCATTTGACGTTGGCGGAAAAACGGGCGGCGAAAACAAAGGTGGCTAAATGAAGAAGATCGATTTTCATATCCATACTGTAAAAACAGCAAGTGATAGTGACTTCACATTCTCGATAGATGCATTCAAACGCTATGTCACGGATGCAGAAATCGATGTTGTTGCAATCACGAATCACAATGTTTTTGACTCAAGTCAATTTAGGTTGATTCAACAAGAGATCCCTGTAAAAGTATTCCCCGGAATAGAAATAAACCTTATGTCAGGTCACTTACTTCTGATTTCAGACGGGGTAGATATGGCATCTTTTGAGGCTAAATGCACTCAAGTTTCAAGCAAAATTTGCAATACAACCGATTCGATGACAGTTGAAGAATTAAAATCAATTTTTGGCGATCTGTCTGAGTATTTATTAATCCCCCACTACGAAAAATCACCAGCGGTTCGGGGTGCAGATTTTACGGATTTATTCCCATATTTTTCCGCAGGAGAAGTGGATAGTGCAAAAAAATTTATCAGAACTATGCGCGATGATAAAATGCTCTGCCCTGTTCTATTCAGTGACTCAAGAATAAGGGAGGGATTGACGGATCTTCCAATTCGGCAGACCTACATCGATTGTGGCGAAGTGACACTTCCTGCAATAAAGTCATGCCTTAGAGACAAAGGAAAAGTGTTTCTATCGAGAAAAGATGGTAACAAACTTTTTCAGGTCTTTGAAGACGGACAACACATCTCAACTGGTCTTAATGTCATTTTGGGAGACAGGTCGTCGGGAAAGACATATACCCTCGATCGGGTTAGCAAAGCATTTGAAAAAGTAAAGTATATAAGGCAATTTGATCTTGTACAGAAAAATGAGGAGGACGATGAAAAGCGTTTTAACAGCGAGGTTCAGCGAAAAAGAAGTCGGTTCGTTGATGAATATCTGTCAGGCTTTCGGTCGATAGTAGATGATGTATCCAATGTTGATATAGATAAAGATGATAGGGGCATCTCGGAATACATAATCACACTCTTAAAATCTGCAGAAGAGGCCGACCGTCGAGACGCATTTTCTAGAGTTAAGTTATACGATGAACTTGAGTTTTCGATAAGAAGCAACGATGGACTAAAAAGATTAATAGGCTCTGTCATTCACCTCATTGAGAACACAGAATATAGGGCCGTGATAGAGTCCTATGTTCAGTTGTCCTCACTTAAGTCATTGGCTGTTGATTTAATTAAGAGGTATTGGGATAAAGTTGACCAAGACAGAAATCGTAAATACGTCAACTCAATAATAAAGGATGTTAAGGATAGACTGAGGATGCGCACTTCGGCAACTCATGTCGAAAGTGTCGATATATATGAAATAGCATTGAATAAACGGAGAGTCTCGCGTTTCAATGAGATTGTCCGTGCATTGCAGACTGAGGGTGTCATTTTTGATGAACATGTTCAGGGTTTTCGAATTGTAGCCTCAAAGGGTCCTTTCACACAGGCATCAGAAATGACATCGACAATTAAGAGACAGGCAGCCTTTAGAGAGGCGCTATCTGACTATGATAATCCTTATGCTTTTTTACAAATTCTCAAGAATCATGAGAAGCTTGATGGTTCTGATATTCATCGACTATTCGTAAAGATCACCTATCGCATTATAAACAAAGACGGCTCAGATGTTTCAGGTGGCGAGCGTTCGGAATTCAGGCTCCTTCAAGAGATTAAAGATGCACAGAACTACGATATGTTACTGTTAGATGAACCGGAGTCTTCTTTTGATAACAGGTTTCTTAATAGCGATGTTAATGCGATAATAAAAAATATTTCAAGGGAAATGCCAGTTGTAGTTGTCACGCATAACAACAACATTGGCGCCTCGATTATTCCAGACTACGTTCTGTATGCAAAGAAATCGATAGAGGACGGACAAAAGAGATTTAGAATATTCTCAGGATACCCAACTGACAAACAGTTGGCATGTGTGGATGGAACAAAGTTGAGCAGCCACGATAGTTTGCTGAATTCGCTTGAGGCAGGACCTAATGCGTATGATGGCAGAAGGAGGATCTATGAAACTGTTAAAAATTGAAGACCATCTTGGGCATTTTCTGGGTAAAGACGGATCATATCGTTCAATTGATGAGATAACGAAGGACGACCTACTTCGGATTATGGAAAGTGTCTTGGAAAGCTCGGGGGAATTGGAACCATATGATGAGGAAAAAATAAAAAACCAAGCTCATCAAGTGGTGTATAAAAGCATATACAGCAATCTTAAGGCGTTAGAGGATAGAAAGCAAGAATTTATTGATGAATCAGAGAGGTTGTATCTTGACGATTACAAGAAATATATGGAAGACGCATCACCACAAAGCGGTTCAGTGGATGCCGCGCGCCACTGACCTCTGAAGGGCGTTGGTATCCAGAATTGGAGAAGCGATCGTTGTCGAGGAATATCCGGATTATGCCAAGGGATCCTGTATCCTGCTGTTGCAGAGGGACCGTCGGGGAAACCCCGTTCATGTTGTCTGGGGCGTTCCGAAAGGATATGATGAACCCGCCGTTCTCGTCACGGCCTACCGGCCCGATCCGAATCGATGGGACGAGGCGTTTCTAAAGAGGAAATCATCATGAGAAAGCGGAAAAAGGTCAAATATATCCACGAAGGCCGCTATGTGGCCGAGGTGACGGTCGAGTTGCTGGAGGATGAAACCGGCTGGTCGCCGTACATCAGCATGGACGACGCCTTCAAACTGGACGACGTGAGAGACGCGCTTCGCCAGGGTGATATAAAATCGGCGGGCAAATACGGGCAGGTCTATGAACTCCGCCGCGTGGCGTACCAATAGACGCCCCCCGGCTTTCCGGGAAAAGCCATAACACTTGAAAATGAAGAGAGAAAAACATGCCCGAAAAAATCTCCATCGCCCAAGCGAAAAACAACTTCACCACCATTATCC
>CAYFTH010000203.1:0-2965 GCA_964346075.1 uncultured Fluviicola sp.
ACGTAAGCTATTTATGTTCTATATCTTTTAACGACCTATCTTGGTAACCCAATTAAAGATATTGATTGTCAGAATAGCGATGATAAAATGAGATACAGAAGAAATAGATTGTATTCTGAACCATACAATGACGGTTTTTCCGACTGGTCTCCGCATCAAACGGCAACCTCAGGGTATTTTGAAAGTTGTTATGAAAGCACTACCGATATTTTAAATTTACCCTCAGATACCATCTTATACGAAATGGA
Source organism: uncultured Fluviicola sp. (assembly GCA_964346075.1). Classification (GTDB taxonomy): domain Bacteria; phylum Bacteroidota; class Bacteroidia; order Flavobacteriales_D; family Crocinitomicaceae; genus Brumimicrobium. The sequence goes on from CAYFTH010000203.1 coordinate 249, forward strand.
AATTACTAAAAATGGGGTCACAGAAGTGGTTTATAAGAAGTTTTATGTGGGGCCTGAAAAACTTGATACGATAAAACTTTATTACTAAAGATGAAAAACAATAACATAAAATTTATTTTCACATTATTTATAGTTACCTTATTCTTTCAATCTTATGCTCAAGACACTTTATCCGAATCAAAACCCGAATACAAACAATCGAAACATGCTCTAGGACTTTTAGGTAGTTTAGATAGTGGCTTGGGTATTTCTTATCGTTATAGGTATGATAAAATAGGTCTTCAGGTTAGTACCTTACCGTTTTATGTCACCTTAGGTTCTGGATTTTACCTTCAATATATCGGATTGGCAGCACAGTATCATTATTTAACAAGAGATCGATTTATGCTGTATGGGTATTTAGGAAATAACTTAAGTATAGCAATCTCTTCGACTTCGGGTGTATATTTACTTGATAATATTAGCGGATTAGGAACAGGGGTTGATTTCAAAATTGGCACTAATTTGTCTTTCCAATTTCAATTAGGATACGCTATTGTTGGCAGGAGCGAGTCAACAATGTTCGACGGAGTGAAGGGCTTTGTTTCTCCAGGCATAGGTATTCTGTATAATTTTTAGAAAGGTAAAAAGGGAAAGCACATCAGTAGTAAAAGAAATCAAAACAAGAGGAAGTAATAAGAAATGAAAAGGCTCATAACAGCAAATAAGCTTAATCGGCAAACGTTCACTGGTGGTAGCCGATTAAGCCTATTTGCAAACCGTTATCGCTCAGTTTAAGAAACCGAACATCCAGACCATTTGAAATAAATAGTAAATTTGAAGCTCAAACATAATTAAATATTGAAAGTGGCATCAGAATCGCAAAATATTGAATTTAAATTAACTTGGAGAGACGAATACTTGAAATGGATTTGTGGTTTTGCAAATGCTTACGGTGGAACTATTTTCATTGGGAAAGACGATAATGGAGATATTGTTGACTTAAAAGATGCTAAAAAATTATTAGAAGAAATACCAAATAAGGTTAGAGACACTTTAGGGATTTTGGTTGATGTCAATTCTCACCAAACCAAGACAGAAAATTTTATTGAAATTCTCGTAGAACAATACCCTTATCCGGTCAATTATAAGGGGCAATATCATTACCGAAGCGGAAGCACCAAACAGGAATTAAAGGGCACTGCTTTAGATAAGTTTCTACTTCAGAAAAAAGGAAAGAGATGGGATGGCGTTCCTGTCCCTAATGTCTCATTGAATGATCTCAAGCAAGAAACATTTGATCTTTTTCGTAAACGAGCCCTTAAAAGCCAAAGAATTGATGAAGAAATTTTAGTCGATAGCGACGAAAACCTCATTGATAACCTTCAGCTTAAGGAAGGTAAATTTCTTAAGCGTGCATCTATTTTGCTTTTTCATCCAAATCCAGAGAAATTTATAACTGGAGCGTACGTCAAAATTGGATACTTTGAATCTGACAGTGATTTGAGATTTCAGGACGAAATCCACGGAAATCTTTTTGAACAAATTGAGAATGCAACAGAGTTGCTTTTCACAAAGTATATCAAGGCTTTGATTAGCTATGAAGGTTTGAATCGTGTTGAAACTTACGAGTATCCAAAAGAAGCAATTAGAGAAGCACTATTAAATGCGGTTGCCCATAAAGACTATTCAGGGGGCGTTCCAATTCAAATCAGTGTTTACAAAGGCAAATTAATGATTTGGAATGAAGGACAGCTTCCCGAAAACTGGACCATCGAAACTCTAATAGATAAACACTCCTCAAAGCCATTCAATCCTGATATTGCAAATGCACTTTTTCGTAGCGGATACATTGAATCTTGGGGGCGTGGCATTTCCAAAATGAAAGAGCAATGTTTTAATTTTGGGTTACCTGCACCATTATTCTTTTTTAAAAGTTCAGGTTTTTGGGTGGAGTTCAGGAAAGACATTTATAACCACAGTGAACTTAAAGAGCTCGGACTTAATGAACGACAAATTAAGGCTGTACTTTTCGTAAAAAGTGAGGGGAAAATAAATAATAGTGATTATCAAAATTTAAACGATGTTTCAAAAGCAACTGCCACTAGAGATCTAACCGAACTTGTTGAGAAGTTCAACATGTTGGATAGAAGTGGCGATGTTGGTGCTGGTACAAACTATGTTTTGATTGGCTCATAATTGGCTCAATTGGCTCATTAGACAGAAAATTAAATGGACAAAGATGAACACCGAAGCGATAATCGAGTAGACGGCTCCGCCAGATAAACTGACGGAGTGCGCCTCTCACAACATCCCGAAAGGTCGGGACGGTTCGTACCTTGATGGATTAAACGATAAGTGTAGTTCCAACATTGCGATATAACCACGTTTCTTAAGCCTTGAAATAGTGATTGTTGTTCCTAAAATAGGACTCTGAGCGATTGCCCATCCCCCTTTACGAGTTCGACTGTATGCGTATGCATGGTCATGGTCAATGCCCAGTCGGATAAGGTTCTTCCTCTTCCTTTCGGGCTTCTTCCAATGGTGCCATATGCAATACCGTAATCGGTTACGCAGCCATCCGTCAAGTCTCTTGAGTTTTCCTTTGATACTCGTTCCCCGAAAGTAGTTTAGCCACCCTCGTTGGACTTACTTCGGCGAATGCTCAGCACAAGTCGTTAACCTTTTGGATGCGCTCATCAAAACTCATCGGTATGGTCTTTCGGGTGACGGCTTTT
>CAYFTH010000204.1:0-2928 GCA_964346075.1 uncultured Fluviicola sp.
CAGTCTCATACAATATTCCATTTTTCTGTTGAACTCAATACCTTGTTCACTGATGGGAAGTCGTACTTAGATATTTGATTCAGGGATTTATAAAGCGGTTCGGAAAAACTTGCACCAATCTCATCTAAAATTGCTCCTAGCAATGCTCTTGTGGATGGAGGATACTTCATAGCTAGTTTAACCATTTTTTGTTGTTCTTGAGAAGGTAATTCTTTAATTATTACTAAAATTCTTTTTACGGCATTTGTGAGACCTGTGTCTGGTATTTTCTTGACGTAGCGAATTGAATCCAATAATTGTAACAATGGTATATTATTTTTGGTGATGTTGTTTTTTTGCTTCACAAAAGAAATGGTATATCGTCCTCGCTTGAATGTGGGTCTTACCTCATTTCTTCCAATTTGAATGGTGTTGCTTACCTGAGTTGTGAGACCTAAGTTATTGAATATACTGTATCCAGTAAGGTAGCCTATAGCTTTTCCATTATCTTCTAACAAATCTTTTACTACTTGATACTGTGGTGGCGGTAATTCACCGAATACAGACTGTTCAGGTTTGTAGTACTTTCCTTTTGCTAGTTTAGAAATCTTCCCTGAAGCCGCCAATCGGTTAAGCGCTTTAATGATAGCCTCCTTACTTCTTTCTTCACTATCAATATCAGCATAGGTGAAAACATATCCTTTCGGAAGTCTATTTATTACACTTATTATATAATCAGTTGTTTTCATAGCTATATACCCAGATACAAAAATACATATTTGTCCAGTAAATTAATTAAAAAACTGGACATTATTTTATTTTAATGCAAGGTATTCAATTCTGATTATGTATGATTTAGCTATTATGCATTCAGTTAGAACAATACCTCCTCCACCTCATCCAAATCCAATCCCAGGTAATCACAGAACTCTTTTATCGTGATATAGTGGTGTGATTTTTTTAGGTAGTGTTCTTTCATTTTTTTGATCAATTGGCGTGCATATCGTTCGGATTTTCCGGTGACGATGACGATGTCTTTTGTATGGAGAACGAGGCGCTTCATTGCGTCATTGAATTTGTTGCCATTTGATGTTTGTCATAAACTATCCATAAGGTAACTATGGCTTTTCTGTATAGTTTCTGTTTACAAATTTAAGGGTTAATCGATCTCATTTGCAATGCGAATTCGGCACAAATAACTCAAAATATTATGAAGCGGTAGTGATCTCTTTTTTGAGGATCGATCCTGGTGTATGTTTGATGTGAATTCAATTTCATGTCGCGGCGAAGATGAATGTCGAACATCGGGAAAGTCTCGGTGGGATAAGTAGAATTAAACCTTAAATATCATGGCAAAGCAAAAAGGAATAATCAAGCTGGAAGGAACGATCGGTGATCTTTCGTTTTATCGATCTGCTGATGGTTACTTAGCTCGTGAAAAAGGTGGTGTTGATGGTGATCGTATCAAAAATGATCCGCGGTTTGCCAGAACTCGTGAGAACAATCAGGAGTTCGGGAAGGCAGCACAATCTGGAAAGATTTTGCGTGATGCGTTTCGTCCGATGATGATGAAGGCGTCTGATCGTCGAGTGGTTTCTCGTTTGACGAAGCTGATGTCGGATATCCGAAAGTTGGATACGAACAGCGCGCGCGGTGAACGAAGTGTTGCCGTTGCGATTGGAAACCAGCCTGCAAAGGATGTATTGAAGGATTTCAACTTCAATAAGAAAGCGTTGTTGAATGCTATCTTGTTTCGTCCGTTTGCGGTGGATACCAATACTGGTGAAGTGACGATCACAGACCTTGTTCCAGTTAATCACATTGCGCCTCCTCCAGGAGCGACCAATATTGCATTGACTGCAGGATGGGGAAAAGTGAACTTTGGTGATGGCACCTACACAGTTGAGATGTCTCCATCTCAGAACCTTCCACTGGATGCTAACCAGACTACTGTGACGTTGACACCTCCACAGGCGCCGACAGGAACAGGGACTGATATTTACTTACTGATGATTGAGTTCTTCCAGGAAGTAAATGGTAATCAGTACAGCTTGAACGATGGCCTCTACAATGCGCTTACTGTCATTGATGTTGCTTAAAAGTGAATGTGATGAAAGTAGAAAAACGTGAACAAGATTTTCTCGAATCTATTGGCAAACGATGTGTTTCAGAAACACCTCCCTTCTTTAAGAAGTTGAGAACAGTTGGATTAATTGTCGCTGCGGTGGGATCCACGATTGTGGCTTCACCAGTTGCAATTCCAGCTGCGGTAGTTACTGCCGGCGGTTACATGATCTTGGGCGGCTCCATCATGACGGCTGTCAGTCAGGCAGCAGTGAATGAAGAGGAATGCGAAGAAGTGGAAGAAAAGTAATCCCGAAAGGGAAATTGTTGAATCCGTTCAGGGAAAACCTGGACACAAACTGTAAAAAAATGGAAAAAGCAGTAAAGCACGATTGTGCAACGAGTGATTTGGTATTGAACGTGCAAACACGTCGACCAAAGTTTAAGGCAGGCGCAGAACTGTCAAAATCTGTAAACCTGGTTGATTTAGACTGGGATGAATCTTTAGAAGGAGAGCACGCTGTGCTCGACTTGAAACTTCACTTACGCTCTGAAGAGTGTATCGTGAAGTCGGATGATCCTGGAGTAACCAGTGAGTAATTCGATTGGCCATGCTGGAGTATTCCGGCGTGGCTTTTTGTTTGTAAAAATCACACTGTAATTCAATGGAACACACGGACGACAATACTACGATCATAGGAACGATATCCGGAACACTGTTAAGTGTTGGGGTTACGATTGACCCGAAAGATTACATAAAAACGATCGTTCTCGCTGCAGTTGGTGCGGCCGTGAGTTTCATTGTTACTGTTGTGTTGAAATGGGTTTGGAAGAGGTTTTTTAAGAGATGAGGTTGAGAAGGTTATGAGATGAAATCTCGCGAGA
>CAYFTH010000205.1:0-2797 GCA_964346075.1 uncultured Fluviicola sp.
TATAACTCCTGGAATGGTATACAAAATAATATTTACCACTTGACTCAACACTTCTCCTCCCTCTTGAAAAAACTCGTAAAAATGTCCCACAGAGGCCACCATTACCGTAATTACAACAACAAAAATTGAGGTTGCCACAGCTACAGGAGTCGGTACTTTGCAACGCGCCACTAATTGATATTCTTGAAGCTCTGCAAGTCCGACAGAAATCATACCTATTAATATTCCTCCAATCCCGGCGAATGAACGCCCCATGTTTTTATTACAGACAGTATATTTATACACTTTTCCGTCACTATCTGTAAGCTCACTTTCGTAGTTACCTTCAAACTCTTTACGGTGCTCCTTTTCTTTTTTCTCTCGCTCCTCTTTTCTCCAGGAAGCAAAAAGCTGATAACCTATAAACAAAAGGCCTGTTGCGAAAATTGCTTTTAGAATATATCCAGGAACCAAATCACTGTAATAACTTCCAATTATCGCCCCCGGAATGGAGAACATAAGTAGGTTTTTAGCCAACTTATAATCAATTAATTTAGCTTTTGCATAGGCGAATAGGCCACTCGCAAAACCAAATAATTCTGTTGCCAAGGCAGAACCGATGGCTATTTTAGGGTCTAACTTCAAACCTACCATGAACAAAGGAGAGAAAAAAACAGCTCCACCGATTCCACTTGACATTGCAACAGTTGCAATTAAAATGGAGATAGGAAACAAATACCAAAATTCTAATGACAGTTCCATAAGATTCGTTTTTAGCAGGGTTTATCTATACTCAGGATTTTCGAAATTCCATCGTTTACCGTTGTCCCATTCTTTTCTTGAATTTCCATAGCCAGGATAACCGTCATTTTTCTTTAACATTGCTGCTAAATGCATGAGATTGTAAGTCATAAATGTTGTGTTTCTATTGGTGAAATCGTTTTTATAGCCTTCAGCCTCTTCATCTAGGTAACTGGGACCTGGTCCAACTTCTCCCAACCAACCAGCATCAGCTTGAGGAGGAATTGAATATCCAATATGCTGCATTGCATACAACAATCCCATCGCGCAATGTTTCACGCCATCTTCATTTCCAGTAATGACACAACCTCCAGCTTTTCCATAAAAGAGATACTGTCCTTTATCATTTTGCATTCCACTCATGCTGTAAAGTCTTTCAATTAATAGCTGAGCTACAGATGACTTTTCTCCTAGCCAAATAGGCGTTCCAATAATTAAAATATCTGCCTCAAAAATACGATCGAATAATTCTGGCCATTCATCTTTTTCCCAACCGTGTTCTTTCATGTCGGGATATACTCCGCGAGCCACGTCGTGATCTACTAGGCGAATTTCTTCCACTTTAACACCCTCTTTTTCCATGATGTCTTTGGAAAGCTGCATTAAGCCAGCTGTGTGACTTGTCTCTGGTGATTTTTTTAATGTGCAGTTTACGTAAACCGCTTTTAATTCTTTAAAATTGTTTTCAGACATAATTAATAGTTGTTTTTAAGCACGAACTCTACTGTTCGAGCGCTTTTGTTTATTTATTTAGATAGATTGGACTTTCCGTTCTATACGTTCGGTGAGTGTTTGTTTTTCTTTCTTCGTTAATTCGGCCACTTTTGGTTTCAGTTTGCTGATCATCGTATCGAGAAACTTCGAGTCGACTTTATAATTATGACAAAGTTTGCACACCCTCGTGTGAAGTTTTATTTGGAGTCGCTCTTTTATCGATAGCTTTTCTACTTTTGACTTCTCGATGAGCAATGTTATATCTTCGCAGCTTTTCATCATTCTCTATTTATAACCATATTTTACTTAGACAATCCCGCAATTCAAGTTTCGCACGATGCACAATTACCCAATAGTTGGACTTCGAAATTTCGAACTCGGAGCAAATGCTATCCCATTTTTGATCGAGGAGATACTTCGCCTGTATGATTCCTCTCCATTGAACAGGAAGCGAATCAATACACTGGGATAAATCGTCCAGCTGCTCTTCCTTAGTTATTTTATCTTCAACAGATTCAATTGTACGTTGTGGCACTTTCTCCATAATCCACGAGCCTTCAGACTGATCTCCGTCTCCAGTGAAGTATGCTGAAACGACCTTCGTTTTTCTCGATTTATCTTTTCTCCAGTTGTCAATAATTTTGCGCTTTAAAATGCTAACTAGCCATGTTTGTGGAGCACTTTTACCTTCAAAACTATCGAGATTTTGAATGGCTGCAACGAACGTATCTTGAATCAGGTCGAATGCGAGATTTCTGTCATCTATCTTTGATAGCGCATAATTCATCAGATAGTCGCTGTATTTTTCGACCCATTCCTCAATGATTGCAGTTTTCGTTTCCGTCATGTTTATCGTTTGGTGTTATCGCTTTGTCGTTCCGGGATTGAAACCTTACAGTTCATGGAGGTTTTGTTTTATTGGTTTACCAAACTTAGTCGTTAATCCCGTTATGAAAACATTTTAATGATTTAACGGCAACTATCACAATGACAAACAAAAGGTATCTATTTTATTCATTTCTTACTATGCTATCAATAGGAGACAGAACTGATTGATTTGACGCTGAACATAGAGGTTGGGCGAGGCGCATTATAGTTGAGCGAAGGAGCAACGAACTGGAAATTGTTAATGATGGTGAAAGCTCCGAAGCCTGTCGAAGGAGATCATCACCATCATCAATTTCCAGGAGAGCAAACGAGATCAACTATCAAGCGCTAGATCTTTTTGTTACTTTTTGGAGCAATGCGAAAAAGTAAATAAAGAATTTTGAACTATTCTAAGTGAAGTTGCGTAGATCAATTT
>CAYFTH010000206.1:0-2794 GCA_964346075.1 uncultured Fluviicola sp.
TTTTTGGAGCAATGCGAAAAAGAAAAACCTTGAATATTTTTTAAATAAAGGTGTTCTCCCCATAAAAATTACGTTGCCCCAATTGTTCTTTACCAGAGACGACAATAAGACCTTAATGCTCAGTTTGAAGGAGGGCGAGGTATCTTTTAACAGTGAGCTTACGTACAAACGTTATGGCCTACTGATCAGAGAGCAATGGTAATATCCGGAAATTTTATTTTGGCAAATGAAGATTGGATTAACTCCGCTCTACAACACTTCCATCACTAAATTTGGCAAAACGTCCGCTGTCTCTTTCATGAACTTGCTCATATTTTGGCCAGGGCCATCCGCCGAACTGTGTGCGCTGATAGTCGGCAAAGGCTTCCTGAATTTCTTCGCGGGAATTCATGACAAATGGACCATGCTGAACAACGGGTTCATCAATAGGGCGCCCTTGTAATACCAAAAATTTGACTTTCTTATTTCCAGTTTCGAATGCTAATGGTACTGTTGATTCTACATCCACGGCATGGTATTCAGGTATCGTTTCACCGTCAATTTTTAGATCATTTCCCTCATAAAAATAAATGGTTCTGTTCACCCCTTGAGCTGTGGCAGGGAGTTGAAATACGGAGTTTTCATCTAATTGAATATTGTACACTCCGACATGGTTCTCGGGGTCATTTGCCCATGAAGGTGTTGGGGGAGCTGGAGACTGGTGATCGAATAGCTGTCCTGCCAGAACTTCAACGTAGGCGTTTTCTTGTCTAAAATTCGGAATATCTTCACTCCAGAACATTTTGTAATCCGGTTGCTCCATTTTGCTCTTCTTTGGCAAATTGAGCCATATCTGGAAAAGCTCCAGCGGATTTTCTTCATCTTTTTTGATCAGGGGAAACATCTCTGAGTGCATGAGTCCTGAACCAGCTGTCATCCATTGCAAATCTCCATCACCATAGCGTCCTGCTCCACCGGCTGAATCCGAATGATCTACCATGCCTTTTCTGACGATAGTTAATGTCTCAAAACCACGATGCGGATGACCGGGGAAACCGGGGACTTCTTTGCCGTGATACATCCGCCATCCATCTTTGATGTGAAAGTCGGAACCGAGTTGACGACCAGCAAGAGAGGCATTGGGTCCCATCTGATCATTCCCTTCGGGATACTTGTCTTCATGATGCACACAAAACAAAAAGGGATCCAATGTTTCCCATTGAAATCCGAGTGCGCGAACTTTTTTAATTGCTTTCATATCTTCATTTTTTTTATTTGTCATACTTTCTAAAATAGGAGCCGAAACGATTGCTGTTGCACCAATTGCTAGCTTACCTAAGAAACTTCTTCTGTCATTTTTCTTTTTCATAACTTATTAAATAGTTACCATGGTAAATATATATAGTTTCTTTAACCTAGACAAATAGAAGTACGAAATGTTTGAGATTAAATCACTCTTGATTTTGGATCCTAAACAAAATTTTGTGTGGACCTTTGATGCAACAAATGTTACCGTTAAGGTCTTTTCATTTTATCATATTTGCAAAAAGAAAACACATGAAAGAATTTTGGGACGAACGTTACGCAGAGGAAGGATATGTTTATGGAGAATCGCCAAATAAATTTTTTAAAGACCAACTTGATCAACTGGATGCAGGAAAGATTTTACTACCAGCGGACGGTGAGGGGAGAAATGGAGTCTATGCAGCAGAAAATGGTTGGGAAGTAAGTGCTTTTGACATCAGTCACACGGGTAAGAAAAAAGCGGATCAACTTGCCAATCAAAAAGGGGTTGCGATCGACTACAAAGTTGGTCCACTGGAAGATCAGGATTATGAAAAAAATTTGTTTGATGTAATCGCATTGGTTTTTGCACATTTTCCTGCAGCGTTAAAATCCGATTACCACAAGAAGTTTGTTGAACTACTAAAACCAGGAGGCATTGTTATTTTTGAGGCATTCAGTAAAGATCATTTGGATTACAGTAGCAAGAATCCAAAGGTAGGTGGTCCGAAAAATGTGGATATTTTATATGATGTTGATGAACTTGAAAAGTATTTTAGCACCCTGGAAAAACACAAGCTGATTCAAACAGAGGTAGCTTTATCAGAAGGTGAATATCATCAAGGAACCGGGTCTGTAGTGCGATTTGTTGGAAGAAAAATACAGTAGCAGAATAATCATTTAATCATTGCATTCAAATTATCTGCTGCCCAGTAGCAGGGCAAATCCATTTAAATTTAGATATCTTGTTGGATTGATTTAGAAAACAAAAGATCCTTATGCTATTATGCTCAATGTCGGAACTTTTATTTGGTTAAACTTACAGCAACCGAAAGCCTTGTTGAACTGTAGATTTAAGAATAGGGAACCGTACATTTAAGAAGTAACCCCAGTTCAATATTCTTACTTTCGCATTCCATATTCTTCGGTTCTATTTTGAAATTTAAATTTTATATGTTATTCCAATCAAAATTAACGCAAGTAGTCTTTCTTGCTTTTTACTGTATTAATGCTCGTTACGAAAATGGAGATTAACTCATTATTCTCAATCAATAATTCGGTCATTTTATCAGAACTGTCATGAAGTTCCGCACCATTTATAATTCGTAAGCAGTTATGCGTTTCTCTAAGTTCTTTTAAACATACTTTCATTTTATGAATAAAGTCTCTTTTTGATTCTGCGGCATTTGCTTCTCCATAATTTAGACTTGGAGACGTTCCTGATCTTATGAGCTGTTGACCAAGATGCATTGAAGGTTTAGATGGTTTAAGAGATTCATGAAACTTTACTACTTTAACTGAAAAATCAATT
>CAYFTH010000207.1:0-2791 GCA_964346075.1 uncultured Fluviicola sp.
GAGATTTTTTAACTTGCACTCTGACGATAAGCAAGTCAATTTTGAAATATCACCGGATGGACGAAACTATTTCGGGCACGAAACGTTTCGTTATTTAGTTATCCAAAACGAATAAAATGAATAATATCCTAAAAATGCTCGGCCTCGTAGCCGTAACCATTTATTTGACACCACTGTATGCACAAATTGTCAGTCAGTTTGATTTTGAGAGTAACCCGGTTACCAATGCTACTATTGGTCCTGATGCGACTTCTGTATCGAGCAGCGCGACTTCAAGTCCTGGTGGAATTAATGGAACCAACGGTCTGAATGCAGGTAATCCTAAGATGGACATTGATATGGTCGTACCTGGATCACCTACTTTTGATGTAAACGGAATAGATGTATCCTTTTATTTTCAGCGCGACGAAAACACAGCTCAGTTTATTGAACGCGGTCAGAGTTTACAGATTAGTGGGGCCAGGGACCTCAGTGTTCGTTATCGCGTTGAAGACGGCGGTGGCGGATACAACACTGTCACCTCTGGAAATATCTACGGGATACCTAACGATAACACAATGCGTCAATATCGTTTTATCTATACTCCGTGTGATGGTGTAGGTCTTTTTATGGTCGATAATACCGTGATATGGTCAAACGATGGGCCCGATAATCGCAACATGTATTGGGTCGGCGCCGGAAATCTCGAAATAGGCCGACAAATGGACGGTACTGGCTTTGATCGCACTATGCTAGACCATATTGTCATAGGTTCTGTGGATTGTTCTCCCCTACCCGTCGAATTTATTAATGTTACTGCCACGCCCGAGGATAACCGAAGTGTTTACGTGGAATGGGCAACAGGTTCAGAAATGAATAACAGTCACTTCGAAATTGAACGAAAAACAGAACAGCACGATTGGATGATGATTGGTACCGCAAAAGGTGCAGGTAATAGTTCGCAAAAAATCGAATACTCATTCTTTGATCACAATGCAGCGCACGGAATCAACTATTATCGCATACGACAAATTGATTTTGATGGGAATTATGATTACTCATCAATCGTGGCTGTCAATTTAGAGTCAACTGAAATCATCATTCAACCCGAAGCGGAGACTGGACATTTTCTAATCACCATCGGCGGAGTTGAAGCACCCCATGAACCAAGTCACCATCCTTTAAAAATCTTTTCGAGCCAGGGTAATTTGGTTCACTCTATATCACACAACTCAACTTCGACTTTTGCCATCGACTTAAGTCGTGTACCAAAAGGTGTCTACGTGGTACAATGGGGTCAAAAGAGCAAACGTTTTATGGTAGAGTAAACCAAATAACAGAATTACTGCACTACACTTTTCTAAATGTTAACCTCATCCTTAAAGACTTTTCCAATGGTTATCGTTCTGTGTTTTTCGGTGGCGCAGACGGAGGAACAGGTCCTATGTATGTTGCGCAAGGTACACTTCGTTTACAATGCTTACGATTTTTAATCTCGTATTTATTTTCGCCTTTTTCCGTGACGTGGATGACCTTTTCTGGTTGTCTAAAATACGATTGCAAACATTCAGTATCAATTGCTTTATAAAGACGCGTACTCGTTTTATATTGCTCCAGCATGTCTTCATAGGTTTTACGATCTTTTTTATCGGCGAATACAACACTATATCGACCTGCTGGTAACTTAGCGTTGATCCAACCTTCTTCATTGCTCGTAAACGTATAGTCGATCGAATCTTCAATATTATTCACTGTATCGTTACGTAAAAATATAGAGGTGTTAGCCATCGCCTTGGGTGTGTTCAGCTCTTCCAGTAATTCTTGTGGTGGCTTTGCTCCACCACAGTAAGCCTCAGTTTCTGTCAAGTGAAAGCGGATTTCAATCTTTTCATTCACATTATCAAGAGAACGTTCAGCAATATTCGACGTATTATTTGCACAAGCCACCAAGAACAAGGCTATCATTATTATCATATTCTTTCCCATAGCGTAGTTTTTAAAAAACGATTGTGATCATTTTCAGAATTCAAACAGTGAAGTTACTATTTAATCTTTAATTAAAGAAGCGAAAGAAAGCGCATAAAATACACCTCTTTAAAAACGTTAATAACTCACTCATGATTAATACGCAGGCCGCTACCAAAAGAGAACGCTATATACTCACTAACAAATTTCAACATTGTTAGCATCAAAACTCTTATCTTGGCCTTCAATGAAAATGAAAAAACAAATGCTTACAAGTGTTTTAATTGTCCTGGGAGGATGCTTAGGAGCCTTTGGAGCCTTCCAATTGCAAAAAACAGGTCTGAGTCCCGTGATTGCCTCTTGCATCGTAGGTATTATTGGCGCCCTTATTGGTTATGCACTCCATTCCGAAGATCTGCCCATGGTTATCTTTGCAGGGAGTTTTGTTGGAATGACAGCGGTCGGTATGGCTTCTTTACCCATTATACTGTTGGCAGGATTATCTTGTGGAATACTCTACTTACTCGCTGCACCTGTTTTTGTTGGATATGGTGGGAAACTGGGAACGATCGCTTTTATTAGTGTTACAATCGTCTTCACCTTCTACTGGATTATTGGTAAGGATGTAGGCTGATTTCTGCGTCTCCTGTTGAACTCCACTAATCTTATGGATATCTCAAAAGATTTATTGATGCTGTATCAGTGATGGGCACCTAAAACACATTGGAAATTATTGAGTTTCTTGCCGTTTTTAAACGTGGACAATGACTTTTAAGCACTGCTATTCACCTTAGTCTTCAATATTTAAAAAGCCAGCTTTGACTTATATCTATACAAAAAACAAAAA
>CAYFTH010000208.1:0-2763 GCA_964346075.1 uncultured Fluviicola sp.
TAGAATCGGTTGTTTGTCATTTGTTGTCGACTAATATTCGCTTGTAGTCGTTTAACACCGTCTAAAACCCTATAAATATTAGGGTATAATCGAAAACAAAATTTTAAAAAAGACAGAAAAAAACTATGTTTGGGGGTAAGCATTATGTTTTCAGTGCATCGATTCGTAGCGACATCGATAGTACGTTGGTAGGCTGAACGTTCGTTAGCATGTAGAAAAAATAAAAGAGGCGGAGAAAGGGCAAAGATGTAGTGATTAAAAATGTATTATGGGGATGGAAAAAAACATGCATCTTTATACCTGTCATAATAGGATGGGACTCATCATTTCATCGAGTCGTTCCTCTTATCTTAAAAAAGTGTCGATCTACTTTATAAGTAAAATGCCGGTTTACGCATTATCCTGATTTTTTTCATCCTCCTGGTCGCTTTTTTGTTTTTTCATTTCTTCACCAATTTGACTAGAAGCGCTGAAAGAAGCAATCATATTATTTAACATATCGCTGCCTGCTTGAGGTGAGTTAGGAAGTAGAATTAAATTGGAATTAGACTCTTCACCAATCGATTGAAGCGTGTCGTAATGTTGAGTAACAACAATAAGCGCTGAGGCCTCTTGCGAGTTGATTCCCACGCGGTTCAACACATCAACGCTTTCTTCTAATCCTCTGGCAATTTCTCGCCGTTGATCAGCAATACCCTGTCCTTGAAGTCGTTTGCTTTCTGCCTCTGCATTGGCTTTAGCGACAATCTTTATTCGTTCAGCTTCTGCTTCAAACTCAGCAGCTACTTTTTCACGTTCAGATGCATTGATTCTGTTCATCGCCTCTTTCACTTGTTGATCGGGATCAATATCAGTGACTAATGTTTTGATCATATCGTAACCGTAATCTGTCATCGCCTCATTCAACTCCTTTTTTACAGCATTTGCAATGTCATCTTTGCGCTCAAAAACGTTATCCAATTTCATTTTTGGTACTTCAGCGCGCACGACGTCAAAAACGTAAGAGGTGATTTGAGCTGATGGGTTTTCGAGCTTATAAAAGGCGTCATAGACCTTATCTTTAACAACTTCGAATTGCACCGAAATTTTTAAGCGAACGAAAACGTCGTCGCGTGTTTTTGTTTCGACGATGACATCTAATTGTTGAATTTTCAAATTAATGCGTCCCGCGATGCGATCGATTAACGGTGTTTTTAGTTGTAACCCGGAGTTGCGTATTGAATGAAAACGACCAAAACGCTCTACAATTGCGGAGGATTGTTGTTTGACGAGAAAAAAGGTGCCGATGATTAATAGTACGAAGACGATTATACCAGCGATGGCAATAATTGTAGATGAAGTCATTTTTTTAATGAAAGTAATAAAAAAAGGAGATGAATAAGGTTGTTTTTGATGAAAACAGCTACGATTGTCTAAAGAATACGAGAATCAACTGTAATATGAATGTTGTATTTGTTTTTACCATAAGAACGCTTTTTATCAATTAGTTCGGGAACTACATTGGTTTATTTTCGTAAGGATGCCATGGTTTTTAGCGTTGAATAGCACAAGATTTGTTATCTTTTGGGTCAATGTTTTCAGACAAGACCCGAAAATATCGTATAGCAGACTCAAAACAAGCTTTTCTTGCTAAG
The DNA here is from genome assembly GCA_964346075.1 of uncultured Fluviicola sp. GTDB lineage: Bacteria > Bacteroidota > Bacteroidia > Flavobacteriales_D > Crocinitomicaceae > Brumimicrobium. Next base: position 1,635 of record CAYFTH010000208.1, read on the forward strand.
TTTGGAGATGATAAGAACAGAGTCGAAAAGTTCCTTTTTGATGAGGTGATATTTGTGCGTGATGGAGATGCAGTTTATGCCTTCAAAAACAAATGTCCTCATCAGGGATCAAAACTGAACGGTTGTTGGATAGATGAAGATCGAGTAGTCTGCCCTATGCATCAATACAAGTTTGATGTTGAAAATGGGCGAGGTCACGGATTGTATTTGGAAAATTATCCACTGGAGGAAAACGAGGACGGATTTTATTTGTTGCGAACCTATTTCAGTTGGTTTGGAGAATGAAAAAAGAGACATGGAAATAACAATAAACAGAGCAAATCAAGATGTATTATTTGAAGTAAAGAACGCAAGCAACGCAACGGCTTTTGTCGATGGTGCCCCAGCAATTGGTGGTGTCGATGGAGGAATCCGACCGATGGAAATGGTATTGGCAGCAGTTGCTACGTGTAGTGCTTTCGAAATTGTGAATATTTTAAAAAAACAGCGCCAGTCTTTAGAAGACTTGTCAATGAAAGTCAAGGGATCGCGAGAAAAAAAGGGAGCGGCGAAACCTTTTTCTCATATTGATGTTGCATTTTATGTGAAAGGAGATGTCGATAGAAAAAAAGCTGAACGTGCAGCCGATTTGGCCATTAACAAATATTGTTCTGCTAAGGCATCATTGGACCCCGAAATTCAAGTGAGTTACAGTATAAATATTGAAGCAAAATGAAACACGCATACCGCGACTTCCTATATGACAATTATTTGAACACGAGCCGTTGTGTTTCGATGCGAAAGGTGGGCGGCTGGACGAAAAAACTCTTGGGTGTTTGTTTCCCCGTATCGAATGATTTGACGTTCGATGGACCCGACAACTTTGAATTGTTCATGGATAGCCTCGAAGCGGAGCTCATTGAGATTCTTTCGTGTAGCCTCAATGTTTTTGAACATGATGTAAACGGCATTGTACGTTCATTCTTCGACGAATTACCAGAAATCAAGCGCAAATTAGATACGGATGTACAGGCTATCTGCGAAGGAGACCCCGCAGCACAAAGTGTTGAAGAGGTGGTACGTTCATATCCTGGGATAAAAGCTGTTGCAGCATACCGGTTTGCACATTTTCTGTTCCGCCAAAAAGTCC
>CAYFTH010000209.1:0-2715 GCA_964346075.1 uncultured Fluviicola sp.
TAAACATCCACATTCGCATATTTTGCATTGTCTTCGATGAACTCGCGTCGCGGTGGCACATCATCCCCCATTAACATGGAGAAGATCTGATCACATTCTGCTGCGTTGTCAATCGTCACTTGTCTCAAGGTACGATTTTCAGGATTCATTGTTGTATCCCACAACTGTTCCGCATTCATCTCACCAAGACCTTTGTAACGTTGAATGCCTACAGAACTGATAGGTGAATTTCCGCGCATCCTTTCTGCGTATCGATCGCGCTGATCTTCGTCCCATGCATATTCAAACTTGTTTCCTTTTTTCAATAAGTATAACGGTGGTGTAGCAATATAAATATAACCTTGTTCAATCAATTCTTTCATGTAACGGAAGAAGAACGTCAATATGAGTGTTTCAATGTGCGCTCCATCGACATCGGCATCACACATAATGATGATTTTGTGATAGCGCAACTTGTCAGTATTTAACGCTTTAGAATCATCTTCTGTACCAACACGAACCCCAAGAGCTGTATAGATATTCTTAATCTCTTCATTTTCGAATATTTTGTGCTGCATGGCTTTTTCAACGTTCAGGATTTTACCGCGCAAAGGCATAATAGCCTGAAACATTCGATCTCGACCCTGTTTTGCCGTACCGCCTGCAGAATCACCCTCAACGAGGAAGACCTCACTCATTTCTGGATCTTTAGAAGAACAATCCGCTAATTTTCCAGGCAATCCAGATCCAGACATCACATTTTTACGCTGGACCATTTCTCGTGCTTTGCGAGCTGCATTTCTCGCACGTGCCGCAACGATAATTTTTTCGACAATCTTTTTTGCATCAGCAGGATGCTCCTCTAAATAATTCGACAGCATCTGCGATACCGCTTGCGAAACCGGAGCTTGTACTTCTCTGTTCCCCAGCTTGGTCTTCGTTTGACCTTCAAACTGTGGTTCAGCCACTTTTACCGATACAACAGCCGTAAGCCCCTCACGGAAGTCATCCCCAGTTACTTCAATTTTTTCTTTCGCTAACATCCCTGATTCTTCAGCATATTTTTTTAATGTATGCGTCAAACCACGTCGAAAACCAGTAAGGTGTGTTCCCCCTTCATGGGTATTAATATTGTTAACGTAAGCTTGTATATTCTCCGTATAAGAAGTATTGTATGACATCGCCACTTCTACGGGAATACCATCTTTCTCTCCATCTACATGAACGACTTCTTCTATAAGCGCTTCTCTGGACTTGTCCAGATACTTAACAAATTCACTCAACCCTCCTTGAGAATGAAAAGTTTCTGAAGGTGATTTCCCTTCTTCATCTTTCGAGGATTCACGTAAATCAGCAATGGTAATGGTAATTCCTTTATTTAAGAAGGCCAATTCACGCATTCTTGCTCTTAAGGTATCATAGCTAAATTCTATACTATCAAAAATAGAGTCATCTGGCGTAAAAGTAATGACAGTACCGTTCAACTTAGTTTCTCCAGCTTCTCGCACGTCATATTGGGGAGCACCAATTTTATATTCTTGTTCGAAGACCTTCCCTTCTCTGTAAACCGTAGCTTTTAAATCGCTGGACAATGCATTAACGCAGGATACACCGACACCGTGTAAACCACCAGATACTTTGTACGTGTCTTTATCAAATTTCCCACCTGCGTGAAGAACTGTCATAACAACTTCTAAAGCAGATTTATTTTCTTTTTTATGAAGTGTTACAGGAATACCGCGACCATTATCCTCCACAGTAACAGAATTCCCTTCGTTGATTGAAATACCAATAGTGTCACAATATCCACCCATCGCTTCATCAATAGAGTTGTCTATCACCTCGTACACCAGGTGGTGTAACCCTTTGACACCAACGTCTCCGATATACATGGCAGGACGCTTACGTACTGCTTCTAATCCTTCAAGGATCTGAATATTATCCGCAGAATAATCTCCTCTGTTTTTTTCTTCTTCACTCATGTTTTTATCTTTAATTTAGTCTTATCTTTTCCGTACACTTCTCAATTTATCAATGCCTAACAAAGATAAGAAAAGGTAGTCATCCCACAGCCGCTTTGTTCAGTGTTTTTCCACGTTGTTATTAACAATTTGCTAACGATTTGATTCCTTAAAAATAAACTTCATCTCCAGCGCATTACACAATGCAAACACAGTATTAAAAACACCGTTCAATTTTATTAAAAATCACTACTGTCCGATAAAAATTGAGACTTCTCTTTTCATTCGAGGTGACGCAAGGTAATTAGGGGGTGCGAGGTGGTGAGGAAGTAGACGAACAGACCATGATGGGAGCTGACGGCAACAATGATCCGCTGGCTACTACCAACATCAACCAGCATGGTGCAAGAGATGCTTTTGGATACAGCCTCAGCTATTTTGAAGATGATTACAATTCGGCGAATACGTCAATGTCCAATCATTCCAAAGGTGCCAACCCCAATCTTGCCGCAGACATCTACAATGGGAACATCGGTAGCATGTTTACTGCACTCAGCGATCAAAACGAAAGTGCGATCGGAACGCACCAGACAAAATACACGTATGATCAGCTCAATCGTATCAAATCAATGCAAGGTTTTGATCGGACAGTAGGTGCACCTGAATCCGGATCCAATTATATAGCTGAATATGGATATGATGAAAATGGAAATCTAACGAATTTATTAAGACTCGCTGGATCTTCAGGGGTAATAGATAAACTATCTTATGTCTA
>CAYFTH010000210.1:0-2714 GCA_964346075.1 uncultured Fluviicola sp.
TAATTTGTAAGTCGATGAGTCAAAAAATTAGAATAAAATTAAAGTCATACGATCATAACCTGATTGACAAGTCTGCTGAAAAGATCGTAAAAACAGTAAAAACAACTGGAGCAATTGTTAATGGTCCAATTCCATTACCAACGCACAAAAGAGTTTACACTGTATTAAAATCTCCGCACGTTAACAAAAAAGCACGTGAGCAATTTGAACTATGTTCTTACAAGAGACTGTTAGATATTTACAGCTCTTCTTCCAAGACGGTTGATGCGCTAATGCGTTTAGAGTTACCAAGTGGGGTTGACGTAGAAATAAAAGTATAATCTATAACAATTAAAGAATGCCAGGATTAATAGGAAGAAAAGTCGGAATGACTAGCGTCTACAGTGCCGAGGGTAAGGCAACACCATGCACAGTGATAGAAGCTGGTCCTTGTGTTGTGACACAAGTCAAAACAGAAGACCGGGATGGCTATGAAGCTATTCAATTGGGCTTTGGAGATCGTAAAGAAAAAAACACTCCAAATGCTCTTAAAGGTCATTTTAAGAAAGCCAAAGTTGCTCCCAAGAGCGATTTAGCAGAATTCAATGGATTCGAAGATGAGCTGAAACCTGGTGCAGAGATTAGCGCTGACTTATTCGCGGAAGGCGAATTAGTAAGTATCTCTGGTAAGTCAAAAGGAAAAGGATACCAAGGTGTTGTGAAACGTCACGGATTTGCTGGAGGTAGTGAGACTACCCACGGTCAGCAAAGTCAGCGGCGTGCATCTGGTTCTATTGGTGGAGCATCAGATCCAGCACGGGTTTTTAAAGGTATGCGCATGGCCGGTCAAATGGGTAATGGCAATGTGACTATTGAAAACTTGAAAGTGCTAAAGGTAATGGCGGATAAAAATATCCTCGTAGTCAAAGGCTCTATACCAGGAGCTAAAGGTTCAACCGTAATAATTGAGAAGTAATGGAAGCAAAAGTATTGGATACAAAAGGAAAAGCTACTTCAAGCAAAGTAACTCTTTCAGACTCAATCTTTGCAATTGAGCCGAATGATCATGCGATTTACTTGGATGTAAAACAACACCTTGCCAATAAGCGTCAAGGTACGCATAAATCGAAAGAGCGTGCTGATATCACAGGTAGTACGAAGAAGATCAAAAAACAGAAAGGTACAGGGACTGCGCGTGCGGGTTCAATCAAAAGTCCGATCTTCCGAGGCGGAGGTCGTATATTTGGACCGCGTCCACGGAACTATCGTTTCAAGTTGAATACGAAATTGAAGCGATTGGCGCGACGTTCTGCTTTATCATTAAAAGCGAAAGAAGAAGGTATACTCGTCGTTGATGGTTTATCTTTTGATTCACCAAAAACGAAAGCGTTCAAAGATGTGATGGACAACTTGAAGTTGACCGATGAAAAAACGCTTTTGGTTTTAGGAAAGGAGAACCCGAATGTACTCAAATCTGCTCGCAACCTTAAAAATACGAAAGTTGTAGCTGCAGATCTCGTAAACACATATGATGTGTTGAATGCAAAGAAAGTGGTGATTGCAAAAGATGCAGTCGACGTAATTGAAAAGATCTTAAACTAATTGGTGATGAAGGCAATTATTAAGAAACCGCTCATAACTGAGAAAGCTACGCACGATAGTGAAGAGAATAACCGATTCACATTTGTAGTTGACCGTCGAGCGAACAAGATAGAAATTAAAAAGGCCGTCGAGAACATGTATAACGTAACTGTTGATTCAGTGCGTACCATGAATTATGGCGGTGGAAAACCCTCTACGAAATATACGAATAGAGGTATCGTTGAGGAACGGAACAAGCGCTACAAGAAAGCCATTGTATCCGTTGCGGAAGGAGAAACGATTGATTTGTTTACTAATGTTTAATTAATTTAAAGAAATGGGTCTTAAAAAATTAAAGCCTATCACTCCAGGGCAAAGACACAAACTCATCGGTGACTATTCCGAGATAACGAAGTCGACCCCAGAAAAGGCGCTTCTCGCTTCTAGAAAGAAGTCGGGAGGGCGCAACAACTCTGGTAAGATGACGATGCGTTATTTAGGCGGTGGACACAAGCAGAAGTATCGTGTTATCGATTTTAAGCGCGAAAAACACGATGTGCCTGCTACAGTAAAAGCAATTGAGTACGATCCGAATCGTACAGCACGTATTGCTTTACTGTTTTATAAAGACGGTGAAAAGCGTTACATTATTGCTCCGGAGGGATTAAAAGTAGGAGATACAATTGTATCTGGAAAAAAAGCCACGCCAAGCGTTGGAAATGCAATGTTCCTCTCGGATATTCCATTGGGTACAGTAATTCACAACATCGAAATGACTCCAGGTAAAGGTGGTGTTATTGCAAGAGGTGCTGGGACTTATGCTCAATTGAATGCAAGAGATGGCAAATACGCTATTGTGAAAATGCCGTCAGGTGAGACACGCATGATTCTAACAAACTGTTTAGCGACAATAGGTGCTGTTTCGAACGGGGAACACAGCCTTGTAATATCTGGTAAAGCAGGTAGGACGAGATGGCTCGGAAGACGACCACGTGTACGTGGGGTTGTGATGAATCCGATCGATCACCCGATGGGTGGTGGTGAAGGTCGCGCTTCTGGTGGTCACCCGCGTTCGCGTAAAGGATTGCCTGCAAAAGGCTACAAAACGCGTTCTCAGAAGAAATATTCGAATAAGTTTATCATTGAGAAAAGAA
>CAYFTH010000211.1:0-2709 GCA_964346075.1 uncultured Fluviicola sp.
GTCGAAGGGCGGATCGATGCCCGCCGGCGCGGGGCGGAAGGGGCGCTTGAGCTGGCCCCGGGGGCCTCGACCGGCTTCCGGGTCTTCGATGAACCGATGGAAGGCCGGTCGATGGCTTTGTCTCGAAAAGTAAAGGTGGACTGGAAGTAGTAGAGGATCTGTTTAATGCGCTCACCCTATGACTTATGAACTTCAATCCCTCTTGATTTTGGGTTTGGAAATGAATCTATTCTATCCCTCCAACCACTCGTAATGCATGAATTGCTTCAGGGAGACCTGTTTTATCGTCGAAATTTATATCACATCCACAGGTTCCTGCTTTATCAAATTCAATTGCATTTGAATGCGTGCTAAGGCCGCCATCTTCGGTCGTTATTTTTACCCCTATCTTTAATACTGTATCTTGGCCGTCGACTCCTTCCAACACCCCAGCATTCTGTAACAAAAAATGGGGAATAGAATGCCACCCCATATGAAGAGGTACCTTCACTGGAATTTCTTTAAATAAAAACTCATTTTTATAAACGCCTAGCCAAGTAATGGTTTGAATGGCCTCCCCAGGGTAAGTATCTAAATGTACAGGCCATCTCCAAAACATATCTCCATTTTCATTTTTATAGGAACATAAACTGATAGAGGTGATCATTGGCAAATTTTCCAGCGCAATTTCTTGCCTGCCGGTTTTATATGCGTCATAAGAGTTGCCAGATTGATCAGTCACCATAAGGCGGTAGTCTTCGCTTTTTATAGCCTCCTGAAACTCCAACATATAATAAGCTTTCTCATTGAATGTCCCCCAATATTCCCACATGGCAAATTCTACAATGTAGCTGTTGCCTATTGCCGGCCCTGGTCCAGCGCTTTCCATGATCTGATAAGGCCCGACAAACGTCTTTTTAGATAATGCTACAGGGGTTTCACCGGGGCCGAACAGCTCTATTTTTGAAACAATATCTTCTAAAACATAGAGATTGTTTTCATCTCTCATTGCAAAAATAATAATGTTCTTGCTTTCTCCGCCCTCATAAGCCCGGTTTTGCAAATATTGCCAATCAAGACTCAAAGCAGCGTCGGCATTGCCAGTAAAAGAAAAAAGAAAGATAACTGCCAGAAAAAAGAATGTTGCGATTGCCTTTTGCTTTTTCACACCGACCTCCTTGGAAAATTCATTCATGTTCACAGATTCTTGCCAAAACAAAATAAGTCCCTCCCTTGAAAAAAAGGAAAATCATAAGAATTCATTAAATTAAAACTTTAGAAATTGGTTTGTTTAACGATGTTAATCATCAATTATCGGCAGCCTTTCGCAGCAAAAATATAGCCTCCGCCAACCCTAATCGATCATTGTCATCAGCTTTTATGGCGGGCGGCGTTGCGTCAGGCGTTATTCCAGTCATGATCTTTAATATGCTAATGGCGTCCATGAGATAGGCCGTGTAGGGTTTGGTGGTAAATGACCAAACGGGGCTTTCCGAACCGCCCATCACGTTCTTTGCCACGACTTGCCAATAATAGGTTGTACCGTATTCCAAATCTTGAGCCGCGTCATAAAAGGGCGTCTCCAGATCTGCCGCTGTTGGAACTGACGGTTTGCTCTGGTCAGATTGCCAAATATACAAATCATAGGCGGTGGCATAATCAGATGGTGTCCAATTAAGCACCGTCGATACCGCTACATCCGTTGCCCCGTCCGTCGTGCTTGGGGTGTCGGGCGCGTTGGGCTTGTCGTTTGTAATCGTATTAAACACTTCGTTGGTGATAATCGGTTCGTTTGTATCGAAAACAATGGATGCTGAATTGGCAATTCTGGTCTCGACAGGCAGGCTGTCTTTAGTGCGAATGGTAAAAGTGACATGCCCTTGCCCGCTGCCGTTTCCATCTTCCGGCGGAAGGAACCCAGCAAACGCATCCTCCGGCAGTTCTCCCGTCTCCGGGTCAATTGTACGAAGCGTCCATCGAACATGGCCGGTTCCGGGAAATCGCAAGACCTCAATATCAACGGCCAATTCTTCAAGCATCACTTGGGTGCTGCCGTTTTCCTTGCCTTCAAGTGAAGTGACAATTTTATCTTCAAATGCGACTTCGCCCATTTTGAAAGTCGTCCAGTCAAGGTTTTGATCTAGATAGTCATCAATGAAGACTTCTTGCGCTGGTGCAGTAGCGGAGGACTTGTTCTCAAAGTATATTGTGTATGTTATATGTTCATCTTCAACCACATAATGATTGGCCCCAATGCCTTCTGGACCTGTTTTTTCGTTTGGATCTAAAGACCGTATTATGAAGGATTTCGTCAAAGCATTCTGCTGTTTATTAAATACAAGCCATTCAAAGAACGACTTAACGTCATTAAGTTTAGAAATAGCGCCAATTACAGCTTGAAAAGCTTTAGGTGTATACTTAATGACAGGTGAAGCCAGCTCAGAAATAGTTCCCCAAATGTAAATATCGAATATATGAGTCAGAATATCACCTTGTGCTTGTTTTGCAGCATGCTCTATTCTTTTCTGAGCCAGAAGATAATGCCTTTCATCTCCAGTCTCCGCGAAATACTCAAGCGCCCAATTCCTGTATTCGAAAGCGGATGCGAGTGACATAACTCCTTCTCCTGGCGAAGCTGGTATCCAACTTGAACCAAGTGTTGAACCTACAAAAAGGGAAAAATCAAAAGTTTCCTCAAGCAGGGATGGTTTTGAGCTAATATTTCTATTT
>CAYFTH010000212.1:0-2679 GCA_964346075.1 uncultured Fluviicola sp.
AACCGGGGCAGCCCGATGGGATTCGCGGAAGGTACGGGATATGATTGATGAGCAACTGCAAAAACAGAAATAAAAAAACCGGTGGTCCGAAATCTTTTTGTTTTTCGGTTCACCGGGTTCAATTTGCCTGGTGTACAGTGGTTCTAGAATCTGTAACGAATTCCAAGTCCTAAATTGAGTCCAAAAGGATCATCTGGTGGATTGACGAGTGAAAATTCTGGTCGCGAATCAATCGAGATTTGGAAGGGAACTTCTGAAAAATTGTATTCAAGTCCGCCATTAAGAACTGCCGCAATGTAGACTCCGTTATCATCATTATAATCATGGGCCCAATTCCCTATTGAAGGCCCAAATCCTATGTACCAGTTAAAACCGCTTTCAATAGGGGTAACCCATTGATAAATTCCGGTTAGGTTAAAGTACGCGAAGTCTCCTCTGGCTCCTCTTCCTATATTTAGTTCCCCTCTGTTGTTCTCAAAAGGCGTTTGGAATGAAATTTCATTGCCAAATCCGATGCCTCCACCTGCTCTAATTCCAAGGGCATTTTCTCCATTCTGTGCTTTTACAAGTGCCGGCAGGGCCAGAAATCCTGCCACTAAAATTATCAATGCTTTTTTCATATCATGATCCTTTTTTTCGATCCTACCTTTTAATTGCAAAGGTAAGAATCTTTGATTACAGGGGAGAGGGATGAAGAAATTTTGGACTGTTAAAAAATGCTGCAGAATCGTTTATTAAATCGTTAATGTGGATTCGATTTTATAGAAGTAACGATCCAAATGTTGTGCGGCTGATATGTGATTGGCTGTCCCTAACAATTAGTGCAACCAGTTTGCAGGGATCTTCTAATGTTGCTGGCCTGGGAAAGCTTAAAGCCAACTACCACAAAGAAATATTCTTACGCAAAAGGTAGTGGCAAAATAAAGCGCAAAAATAAACCAGACCCTGAACTGGTAACTGTAAACCACTTTCAGGCTGATACTTCTAAGCTGATTGCGCCCGTGATTGTAAAGCCGATAGAGGAACCAATTAAAGAAACCTTGTCTGGACTGTTTTTATAATCCCCCGGAAAGCAAACATGAAAAAATTGATTTGCCACTCCTACATTTCACCACCAATTGCCAACAATGTTTTCATTACCGATGCCGATCCAAGCGGATTGGAGGATATAAAAGCCGCTACCCAACAGTTTGACGTTGTATGCATCAACAGATGGGGAAAGATACCGGGAACCAAAGCCGATGATTTTGACAAGCTCCGGAAGGAATTTCCCAAAACCATGTTTATTGTGATATTCCAGTCAATAACCAACGGCACGGCCCATGGTGTAAGTATGCCGGAATATTAATCCAGGTGGCAGACGGTGGCCGGGCCATTTGCGAAAATAACCGGTACAACGGAGAGGATTTGACTTATCTTGTTTTTGAAGAGAAGTAGGTTTTCCCTAAAAATTGAACAAAGAAAAAGGGTGGCGATTCCACCCTTTTTCTTTGTTCAACTAATCTTCTTTATTTAAGGTCTTAAGTTCACCCGAGAAAAATTGTGTAGGGATAATCAAGGCTCCTACAGATTCTCCCATGTTTGAAGAAAGCGTTGTTATAAATGATCTTACATAAGGAAACATTATAGCAGGAGCATTGGTGTTGATGAAGTTTTTTCTAATTTCATCATCTATTTCTTGTTCCATTTGAAAATTCCCAACTGCTCTAAGCTGAAGTTCGAAATGATCTTCAGATTTTAATTCAACATCCATAATGATTTTAAAGTCCCTTTGGTTATCGTCTGGGAAAAATACTTTGGGATCAAAATTGACATCAATCTTCATCTCATCTACCCTAGGGGAAAACACATTAAAATTTACATTAAGAATATCTACCCCATTAAATGACAATCTATTTTGTTTTTTTATTTCCATTATGCTGCTAGATCATAATTTTCGATTGGACTAGGGTGATTTTCTTTGGTCAGATATTTCTTTAACGTTCCTTGCGAGAAAGAAATAGGTCGTTCTTCGAAAGATTTTAAGCTTCCTTTCCCAAAGAAACTTTCCAGATCACTTTTGCTTTTTTTCCTTTGATCAAATAACCACTTGGTTAAAGATTCACTGGTCTCATTAGCAAGAGCATCATCTAACCTTCTTTCAAGTTCTTTTAAGTCTAACATTTGTCCTTAATTTTAATTACACTCAGCTTCAGAATGAAATGAGAAATTATTAACAATTCTTAGGTCATAAGCTGCAAGCTGAATTCTTTTTCGATAATTAAATCCCTTAACCAATAAGTCCTCACAATATGGAAGATCTTGAAAAAGAATCCCATCAGCTAAATCACTCCATTTTGCTTTTTCTTTAAAATATTGATTGACTTCTTTGATTGTGGGTTTAAAGCCTGTTTTTATAGTAATGAATTTTGCTGCCTTTTCTAATTGTTTAACCCAGAATTTGTATTGTTGTTCATTAAAAACTGTATCAAGAACATCAGTAAAGTCAATTTCGGCCTTGTAAATTTCGAAATAACCGGTTCTCTTCTTGCTGTTATTTCCCCAATGAATGGCATCTATTTCATCGTCCCAAAAATAGAAGGCATCCCCAAGCCATGCATCATCTCTTGTACAAAATATTGGTTGGGTTAGTCTTTTCCCTTTCTTTTCTTGAGTATGGTACATTAAACGGTTCAAACT
>CAYFTH010000213.1:0-2671 GCA_964346075.1 uncultured Fluviicola sp.
GCCGTTGACAGCCTTTTTGCCGGCATACCGTAACTCACGTAGTGAAAACGCTTATTCGTACGTTCTGGTCCTCCTTCACCTGCGAACATCCGCGTAGGATCCTCTCCTTCTCTTTTGAAAGGAAAAAGTCCGGCAGTATATGGAAATTCTCCGGGTACATTTTCGCGAAGCAGCCATTTTAAAATATCTCCCCATGAAGAATATTTGGGTAAAGCTACTTTTGGAATCTGCAAATGCGAAAGTGATTCAGTATGGGTCTGTATCTTCAACTCTTTATCCCGCACCTTGAATTTAAACACGGGGTCCTTATAGCGCTGAACTTTGTCTTTCCAGCCCTCGAGTGCTTCCCAATTGTGCGGATTTAAATTCAGTTTTTCTTTTTCAAACGCTTCCTGAAGTCCTTTTACTAATCGGTCTTTATCTTCAAAATCACTGGTTTCAAGCGTTTCAATTGATTTTTGATAACCGTATAATTTATTAGCGACCTCCACTTGTTCTTCAACCCACTTGTCATACGCTCTGTTATTTTCAGCAATTTCAGACAAGTAACGCGTGCGCTCTGGAGGGATCACAAATATTTTTTCAGACATTTCGTCCGTAATCTCAAAAGTAGAATCCAACTTTTGTTTCGACTTCTTGTTAATGGTATCGATCAAAACAGTGTACAACTGATTCATTCCAGGATCATTGAACTGAGAAGCGATTGTTCCGTAAACGGGCATATCATCCACCTTCTCATCAAAAAGCTGATGATTCCGCTGATATTGTTTGCTCACGTCGCGCAATGCATCCAACGCTCCGCGCTTATCAAATTTGTTCAATGCGATGACGTCTGCAAAATCGAGCATATCAATTTTTTCCAGCTGTGTCGCCGCACCATATTCTGGAGTCATAACATATAAACTGGCATCGGAATGATCCATAATTTCAGTATCCGACTGTCCAATGCCCGACGTCTCCAATATAATTAAATCGTATTCAGCCGCTTTCAATACTAACAATGCTTCTGCCACATGCTTAGAAAGTGCCAGGTTGGATTGACGCGTCGCCAGTGAACGCATATAAACGCGATTACTCGAAATTGAATTCATGCGAATACGATCACCCAGCAAGGCTCCTCCCGTCTTTCGTTTTGAAGGGTCAACAGAAACTACAGCAATATTTTTATCTTTAAAATCAACCAAAAATCGACGCACCAACTCATCGACGAGCGATGATTTTCCTGAACCACCCGTACCTGTTATACCAAGCACTGGAATTTGAGCTTTATCCGCCAATTTATGCACCTCATCCAATAATTTTTTAGACGCTTCCGGATAATTTTCTGCTGCAGAAATCACCTTGGCGGTATTGGCGTTATTTCTCTCTTTTAATTTAGAAGCATCCACTTTAACGTCTTTACCCACTGGAAAATCCGATTTTTGAACAAGATCGTTAATCATACCTTGTAATCCCATTTCCCGACCGTCATCCGGGTGGTAAATTCGCGTAATTCCGTATTCGTGGAGTTCTTTAATTTCATCGGGAAGTATTGTTCCTCCTCCCCCGGCAAAAATTTTAATTTGAGGTGCTCCTCTTTCCTGAAGCAAATCGTGCATGTACTTCAAATACTCGGTATGACCACCCTGATAGGAAGTCATTGCAATAGCTTGAGCATCTTCCTGGATAGCACAATCCACAACCTCTTGTACACTTCGGTCGTGACCAAGGTGAATAACCTCGCACCCCGTCGCCTGAATGATTCGACGCATCACATTGATCGCCGCATCGTGTCCATCAAAAAGCGATGCTGCAGTAACTATTCTTACTTTATTCTCTGGTTTATAAGGCGTAATTTTTTCCATAATTTTTCTACTCTGAATGCTCACAAATATAAACAGATTTCATCGATTCAATCACCTGTAACTCTCCGAAATTCATCCAAATGTTCATCCACGTCAAAATCAGAACACAAGAATTCAAGGTGAATTTCAATCATATAAATCCACACTTTCAATTCATTTTAAAATTAACCTCTTATTTTTGAGGTCAAATATATTTGTAATGACTGAATTAGAAGATGGTATAGAGTTGGATCAATCGTTGAATGGACAGGAGAAAGTACCCAACCACGTAGGAGTCTTAGTACTCGGTATTTGCTCCATTTTTCCAGGATGCGTTTGTTATGGTATTGTTGGTGTGATATGTGGAATTATTGCACTTGTCATGGCGAATAAAGCCAACAATCTTATTAAAGATCACCCTCAACGTTACACGCCCGAATCCATTCAACTGGTCAAGGCGGGAAAAATATGTGGAATTATTGGACTCAGTTTATCGGCGTTATATCTACTATTCTTAATTGTTTACCTGCTCATCGTTGGTTCATTTTTCTTTTCTGCAGCTAGTATAGGAATGCAATAACACCAGTTATGGAAGAGCACTTGCTCACGTGTACTTTTAAAAGTCAGTTTGGAGTCGAATGTTTGGGTTGTGGCACACAGCGATCAATTCTGGCATTGCTGCGCGGTGATATCATCGACTCTTTCTTGCTGAATCCGGGAGTTTTGATATTGATTTTGACAATTATTGCGGGTAGTATAGCGATCTACAAAAAGTCAAAATACATATCAACAACTTTTATTGCCGGGGTTAGTTTGGCAGCTGCAGGAATGATTGTACGGTTGACTAT
>CAYFTH010000214.1:0-2666 GCA_964346075.1 uncultured Fluviicola sp.
TCGCTGAAGAAGTGTCCTGTATATTCCTGCATTTCATCAACAGAAAGCTCAAAGTCGATTTTTTTCGCTACGTGGTGCCCATTTTGATGAAGCGTCAGTGAATCCGCAGCCCCGCTTTTATTCCGGTGGAAGGTCACGGAGGCGTTTACGCCAACCAAACTGAATGTGGAGTAGTGTGGGTAAAATGTTAGAGATCCTATAATTCATATAGAAAACGGCAAGCAATAAAGAACATTGAAAAACTTTTTCTAAAACAAAACCTTTTAGGTTTTACATAACGTCTGTCACTTAGTTTCTGGAGAAAATACACGGTTCTCAGCAATCAATTAATTCCTTTGTGAGCGTTCGTGACATTGTGACTTCGTAGCTATAATATCAATCTTCGATTGTCGAACTCGCTTCACAAAAACTTGCTCGCTAAATTAGCCAGCTCCGACCGCTCCCCTTTTTCCAGGTTAATGTGGGCGTAGATACTGTTGTTGTTAAGACGATCCACGAGATAGGATAGTCCGTTGCTTTGGGCGTCCAAATATGGCGTGTCGATCTGGAAAATATCCCCGGTAAAAATAATTTTCGTGTTTTCTCCGGCCCGCGTAATGATCGTTTTGATCTCATGAGGCGTGAGGTTCTGAGCTTCGTCAATAATGAAAATAACGTTGCTTAAACTTCGGCCGCGAATATAGGCAAGGGGCACGATAGACAGTTTCTCTGTCTGAACCATCTCATCCAGCTTCTGATACGCCTTGCTCGACTCTTTGTACTGATTCTTAATGATGTTCAGATTATCCCAAAGCGGCTGCATGTAAGGGTCAATTTTCGACTGGGCATCACCCGGAAGAAAACCGATATCACGGTTGCTAAGCGGCACAACGGGACGTGCCATGAAAATCTGGCGATACTCACGACGCTGTTCAAGTGCCCCTGCCAGGGCAAGAAGTGTTTTGCCTGTTCCGGCTGCACCCGTGATGGAAACCAGCTGAATCGCAGGATTCATAATTGCGTGCAGTGCAAATGTCTGCTCAGCATTTCGCGGAGTGATGCCGTAGGCATTCATCCGTTTCACAAGCTCAACCTGATTCGACTCAGGATTGAAATACCCCAACGCAGAACTGGAGTGATTTTTCAAAATATAAAAGTGGTTGCTTACCGGCGGTGACGGCTCAAGATCTTCTGGATTAACATGTCCGTGTTTGTACAGCCTGCTTATGTGGGTATTATCATTGAATTCAAGATCGGTTTTACCCCGATACAGATGATCAATATCCTTGATACGAATCGTTTCATAATCCTCTGCATCCAGACTCAGTGCGCGTGCTTTCAAACGGAGATTAATGTCTTTTGAAACCAATACAACCTTTTTCTTCTTCTCCACCTCTTTGAGCTTCATAGCCGAATTCAGAATCCGGTGATCGTTCTTTTTTGACCCAAACACCTCATTTGCATCTGTTGTGCTATTTTCGTCATTGACAACGCGAATATTACCGTGTGTCTTGCCGTTTAGCGGAATCCACTTCTGCATCATATTGGCATCAGAAATACTGTCGAGATACCTGATAAATTCGCGCGCATGGAGATTCGTAACAGAATTCCCTTTTTTGAACGAATCCAATTCTTCAAGAACGGTAATTGGAATTGCTACATCATGCTTTTCGAAATTTTTAACAGCGTCGGAGTCGTAGAGGAGAACTGAAGTGTCGAGAACAAATATCTTATTCGCTTTCTTAGTTTTGGGCATAAAACAAAGTTAAGGCTCACAATCGCGCAGAAATGAGTGATTGATTTCATTCGAAACAACAATAATCAAACCTAATGATAGAGTCAATTTTTCTGCAGTTTCTTCATCGAAGCTTAATGTAGAGATTGTTCAGTTTTAAGTTCTCAGTGTTTAGGTTTGAGTTTTGGATTGTTATTTCATTAACTGTTGATATGTTTACTAATTGAGTCAGTTTTGGAGGGAGTCACCTTCCCCTACGTGCTCTCTTTTGAGGTATAGATGCTGTAGATCAAAAATCCGGCGCGGTCGGGGAAACTACTAGACGCTGGAAGCGTCAAATATGCATAGCCCCGGGTCAGGAGGTCCTGAAAAGGACCGACGCAACCCGGGGTCTGATAAAGCCAGAAAGAAAACCTCCACATCAATCTATACAGAGTCACAACGAGAAATCGGAGGTTGGATCTTTGAATACAACGACAAAGTGAGATGGACCTTTGTAATCTCCCCTTGAGGGGAGTACGGCTTTAGCCGGGAGGGGTGTTCACATCGCAAGACGGACCACAAATCCCGACTGAAGGAATCACCAGCCCGGCGGATCTTCCCCAAGGGATGCTCACGGCAGGGTACATCTGGCCGTTCACCTGTCCCTTCGGGAAAAGTACCGGGGAAGACTTTTAATCATTATTTATAATTTTTTTAGGGTTATTTATACAAGAGATCATACCCACACTAATCGACATAGAACCAATTTTTTATTCTCCAACTATTTTAAAAAAACTCCGATGTTGAAAAGTCTCATTTACCTACAATATTTTCAATAGATAATTATATACATACTATCAAACCACTACACATTCTTGCCTCTGTTCCTCACGGTGGTTACTATATGATTTAATTATCAATTTTTACCGTCTGCCTGAAAACCAACTCTTTCCTGACTTACTTTGAAAAA
>CAYFTH010000215.1:0-2593 GCA_964346075.1 uncultured Fluviicola sp.
TCAAGTTCGCCCTCGTCCAGGTCTCCTTCAAACATTCCTTTCTTTGCACGACCGCGTCCAAGTAACTCCTTGAGATCATCCACTTTACTTCCGTTGCGATAGGCTTCAGCGACCTGATCAAAGAATGCATTTTTGATCAATCGAACGGGAGTAATCTCTTTCAATGTTAACTTCGTTCCTCCTTCTTGTGTTTCAACGACTGTACTCTTGAAATTTTTATGCGCCGATGACTCCTCAGAAGCAACAAAACGACTTCCGATCTGAACCGCATCAGCACCCAGTGTCATAGCGGCCAGCATTCCTCGGCCATCTCCAATTCCCCCGGCGGCAATAACGGGTATATCCACAGCGTCTGCCACCATCGGGATTAAACAAAAAGTAGTTGTTTCATCAATTCCATTGTGACCGCCTGCCTCAAATCCTTCTGCTACGACGGCATCGACGCCTGCTTGCTCAGATTTTTTCGCGAATTTGACGCTGGATACCACGTGAACAACCTTTATACCGTGATCTTGCAAATGCTTCGTCCATGTTTTTGGATTTCCCGCTGAAGAAAAAACAATGGGGACTTCATGTTTAATGATCGTCTCAATATGTTTGTCCGCATCGGGATAGATCAACGGTAAATTCACGGCAAATGGTTTGTCAGTAGCCGCCTTGCATTTGCGTACGTGCTCATCCAGAATTTCGGGATACATGCTCCCGGAACCGATAATGCCTAGCCCTCCGGCGTTGGAAACTGCCGAGGCCAATTCCCAGCCTGAACACCAAATCATTCCGGCTTGGATAACGGGGTAATCGATTCCAAATAATGTTGTTATTCTATTTTTCATTTGCTTCCATTTTTAGGATAACCGAAAATATAATATCCTTGTTTCTTTCCTTTGTCGTTTTTTAAATGTTCCACTTCAATACAATATTCAGATTGATCTACACCTGATAGTAATTCTTTAATGTCTTCAATTGCATAAATTCTCGGATATGAAGCTTGACCATCCCAGGCATAAGTGATGGGGATAATTGGAATGATGTAGGTGAAAAACAATTGCTTAAATGTAAGTGGTCGAACAAAAGGTGTAAAAATAAGACACATGATAAACACTATGATTAGTGAGATAGGCAAGAGCAACCACCATATTGCGGAAGGAATACTATTGTCAGCCATCTCATAGATCAGCAGAGGAGATTTACTTTCAACCGCTGAAGTGAGTAGTTTTTTTGCATCTGATGGTTGTAAATGATGAAAAGCATTGAACATGGTCTTGAGTCCTTTAGGTGCTGATTCCAGATCTAATGCGTTTAATGGTTTTTGTTCGTATCTTAGTTTGTCGTAAGGAAGTTCGTTGATATAATTAATGTGCTTTTTTGAGGGATATAAATCCGTCAGTATAAATGAAGTGTTTTCTAAATCTTTGTCCTGTTTAATTTCTTCAAATACATCTATCATTACTCCTCCGGCGCCTGAGCCCAAATCTACTACTCGATCTGCATTTGTTTTTTTTAGTTTCTTTTTGATAAGTTGAGCGCTCAATTCAGTTGTTCTCATGGATTTTAGAAGAACACGTATAACCCGTGTCAGCGACGTACGCATCCAAGCTGGAAACCAAGTCTGGTCTTCAAATTCGAATAATTGAATACGCTTCATGAAACGATCGTTATTGAGAGACTTCTTTCTTTTGCAACATCTTTCGCTGAGCCAAAAAGATAATAATGATTCCAGCCAACACAAAAGGAATGCTCAACCATTGTCCTGTATTGATAATCATACCTGCATCGCGTTCTGCCTGACCTACCTTTACAAATTCAACGATAAAGCGCCAGCCAAAGATCAAGATCAGGAAAGCACCGAATATCATTCCCTTTTTTTCTTTCAGTTTCGTTTTCCAATACAATCTGTGAAGCACAAAGAAACTTATCAAATAACCAATAGCTTCGTAAAGTTGAGCAGGGTGGCGATAAACGTGTTGCAATTTACCATCTACCTCCACCAAATTGTCATAGCTCTCTTGCATAAACTTAAAACCCCAGGGCAGGGTTGTAGGCTCTCCAATTATTTCGTGATTGACTAAATTCCCCAATCGAATAAAACAACCCGCAATTGCAATTGGGGCAACTATTCGATCAAGAATCCAGAATACGTTGCGTTTAGAGACAAATTTACTGTAGAGAATAAGTGCGATCAAAATCGCAATAGCGCCTCCATGACTCGCTAATCCACCTTCCCAAATCTTAATGATATCAATGGGGTTTTCTTTGTATAAATGCCAGTCATAGAAGAAAACGTGTCCGAGTCGGGCACCTACTATTGTAGCAATCACAACATAAATGAGCAGTTTGTCCAGCCATTCTTCAGGGATACCTTCTTTTTTAAACATCTTTTTGATCACATAGAACCCTATGATCAACCCAGTAACGAAAAGTAACCCATAAAGATTTGGTGTGTTCCATCCGTCAATGAGCTGAGAAGTAACGTTCCATTCAATTCCTAATATCACGATGTAATGCTTTTAAATTTCAGAATCGAAAGATAGGAGTTTTTGATGAGTTAAGGGGTGTTTTTGTGTTTCGATGGTGGTGAAACGGAAAGGTTTTT
>CAYFTH010000216.1:0-2516 GCA_964346075.1 uncultured Fluviicola sp.
AACCTTGAATATTTTTTAAATAAAGGTGTTCTCCCCATAAAAATTACGTTGACCCGCCAGAAAGCACCATTTACCATGTGCATTAATCGTTGAATGACATTTAATCTAAGGAACGGTCAACGTATTCAAATGCCTTTAACCTGAATGAGTCGGTGGTTTTTTCGTGGAAATACTTTTAAAGTTTAATAAATCGCGTTGCTTTGGTATGCTGATCATTAACGAAAATGATGGTGTAGGTTCCACTTGCCAACGACGAAGCATCAACATCTAATTTGTTCAGCCCTTGTTTAAAGAACTTTTCATTCGCCAGTGTTCGCACGATTTGGCCTTCGGCATTAATGATGAGCACGCTACCCGTTATTGCTTCGTCCGCAATAAGCTTAACACTAAACAACTGATCGACCGGGTTGGGTTGAGGTTGTAAAAGAATGAAGGTTTCCTCGCGCGATAAACACTGTTCGTTGTTGGACAAATCTTCATCATTAAACAGTTGCGGTGATTGAATTTGTGCTTCTACACATATGCGATTCTTATCAAGATCTTCCGCGCTGACGGTACTTGAAGGTGAGGCATCGAAAACGTAAATTATTGATTCATCTTCACGCAATTCACCTTCCCATATTTCCTTCAATGAGCCGTTTGCGGTTTTTAATTCTAGCTCTGCTGAATGAATCGGCGTGGTTCCGCGATTATGTAACTGAACTCCAATAGTTAGATACCCGTTGAGTTCTTCTAAAAAAAGTTGCTCGACGGCGAGATCAGTACGTTGTCCTACGATATTAAAGGTACGTTGAACACTGTCTATACATCCAAAACTATTGTTAACATATTGCAGAATGGTTAGAGAATCACCTATGGAAGCCGTATCGATGACGAAAGTAGTATCCGCGTTGTTGCTATACGCTGTTTGATCGATAAACCAGTTCAGGCTATCCGCACCTTGAGAAGTATCTACTAATTGAATAGGATAGTCCGCGATTAAGACGGATGGAGCAATGTCAAATCCAGCAGACAAGAAATCATTAATGGTTATTCCAAAGGTTGCTGAGTTTGTACAGCCAAATGCAGAAGAGGTGGTTTGTGTCACCGAATAACTGCCCGATACATTGAAATTGGTTGTAGTAGTTAAACCTGTCAGCTCTACGCCATTATCAATGGACCATAATACTTCAGCTACACTGCCATTGGGGACATATGAGGCGTCATTGAACTGTGTGGGTAGCCCTGCACAGTTCTCAGTGATATTTTGGTCGACAAATGGTATCGCGTGGACTTTTAAGTTTCTGGTGCGCTGACCAGAACAACCGTTGTCGCTCGTTACGATCAGATTGACGCTGTAATCTCCATGTGTGTTATAAGGTTTTTGTGGGTTTTCCTGACCCGAGTTGGTACCATCACCAAATGACCAGTTATAGCCAGCAACTGTCCCTGGACTATCAATTGTCGTTGTATTTTGAAAATTGACGTTATTACCTTCACAAATTTCATCAAATGTAAAATCGACTTGTGGTGATGGAAGTATCGTTTTGGATTGTGTTACTGTGTCTATACAGCCATTGATATCAGTACCAACCAGGTTGATATCGTAGTTGTCAGCGCTATTAAAAATATGAGAGACATTGGGGCCACTGGCTGTATTATTTGCACCACTGGAAGGGTCGTCGAAATCCCATTCCCAGGTAGCAATCGTCGTGGGAGTCAATTGACCACCATTGAATTGGATATTGTTTCCCTGACACGCGTTGTTGGAGGTGAAGGATAGTTCGGGTGTATCGAGAACGGAAATTGTATCCGTCGTATCTTTAAAACATCCTGCCGAAGTTTCGATCGTTAGACTGACGGGGTAATTGCCTCCAGGGGAAGTGTAAGTGTGAGTACCGCTTTCGTTGTTCGAGCTGCTTCCATCACCAAAATTCCAGTCCCAGCTGATTATTGTGGAACCATCAGTGGTCGAGCTCAAATCCTGAAAGGAAAAAGAAGCATTTCGACAAATTGAGTTGGGAATCCCTATATCAATAAGGGGAGCATCTCCTATAATGGTCACATCAATCGTATCAGAGGCTTCGCACCCATTCGTATTCACAACATCGACAAAATAAGTGTCTGTTGTAATCATCGTTATTGAAGAGTCTGTACTTCCCGTGCTCCATAAATAATCAACAGCAAGACTATCGCCATCCGCTAATGTCAATGTATTTCCTGTACACAAATTTTGATCTGGTCCGAGCGTAACGATGGACTCGAAAGGATCAGGACCAAAAGTCAGGGTATCTGATTGGAAAACACAGCCATTAGTGTCGGTGATTTGTACATGGTAATCTCCTGGGGTATCTATCGATAAGCTGTCGGCTGTCGAGCCGTCAGACCAGAGGTAGTTGTAGTTGGGGCCGAGGTTGGTGTGCCAGGTTGTGGAGTCTGAGGGGCAGAAGAATTGGTTGTTCGGCGTATTTGGTTCAGGGAGAATTACTTGTATGGTGTCTGACGAGGTAAAACCGAAGATATCTGTTACTTCTACC
>CAYFTH010000217.1:0-2494 GCA_964346075.1 uncultured Fluviicola sp.
GACTGCAAAACATCTATGAAGGAATTACGATTGCCACCATTCAGGAAAGCGAAGACTTGACTCCTTTGATTTATGGATCTGCTGGAAATCTCGTTGCAGCGGCTTATGAAAAAGAAGGAAAACGACTCATTTTTGATGGAGGTTTTACACGTCTTTACATTCAATGGGATACTGCGGGAACAGGTCGGTATGTTAAAAATGCGGCGGCATGGTTGGTAAATTACGAGCGATTTGGAGACAAAGTCGTCGCGGTAAAGTAAGTACAAAATTAATTTTAGCAAAAGCTCCTGGTTTCAGGAGCTTTTACTGTTTATAACTGAGGCACAGCCTTTTGTTTGTAAGTTACTAACAACACGTTAATATTTTTTTAATATGATTTTTTAGGTCAAAAGTATATTCCACCTTATTTTCGTAGTGAGAATTTATCTATGATCTCCTTGACGTGTTTGTGCTGCACCGAAACCATAGGTAAATAAGAATTATTAGATCCATTCAAAACGTTGGTGGATTTAAAGGTTATGTGCTAGAATGAAACGAATAATATATTTTACTTTTGCTTGTCTGTTTTCATCAATTCAATTATTTGCTCAAATAATCGTTGAACAAGATTTTGATGGAGCAACGAGTTGGACATATTCCTCTGATGTCTCTTATTTCAGTCACCAAGGCTCTAATACGTTAAATGATGTTTATCCTCTTCCTGATGGTTGGACTGGAGATGGGTTTTACGGTATCATCGATATAACCGATGCTACAGGACTAGATTACGCTGCACTCTCCAACAATATTTTAGGAGAGCGTGATTTAGATGATGAAGGAGATTTTGGAACTTCGGGAGACGCAACAACCACATTCGCATCTGTAAATGTTTCCAGTTATACAGGTGTAGCTATTTCTTTCGATTACGATATTGAGGGGTATAATGCAAACAGTGATGAGGCTTTTTATGAAGTCTTTGAAGACGGCGTTGGGCAAGGAAGGGTTACCCTTCAAACGGGATCTACTGCTGGAGATGATGCCGAGGGGTCTGTTTCCTACACTGTTACTGCAGGAGTAACCAACGTAAGTCTGGAAATCATTGTAAATAACAATGGAACTGCTGGTTACTCAGGGTTCGATAATTTTCAATTGACTGGATCGCCATCTTCAACGAACACCATTACTACCGGCACTGTTTCACCCCTGACTTTCAACGTCGACTGTTCAACAACTGACTCAGGAGATGTAGACTTCACTTCCACGGGTACATTCAATACAGGAAACACATTTACCGCTCAACTTTCAGGTGCAACAGGTTCATTTGCTTCACCAACTAATATTGGTACTTTAGCTTTAGATGGCACAGACCCATCAGGAATTATTGGCTTCACTATTCCTTCTGGAACACCAAATGGAACCGGATACCGAATTAGAGTTGTAAGTGATGACCCTTACACCGAAGGAACAGACAATGGAACAGATATCGAGATCATCTACACTCCTTGTCCTACCCCACTTCCAGCTTCTGGTGGCTTATTAATCAATGAATTTTCAAATGGTTCTTCCGGGAGCCAGGAGTTTTATGAATTTATTGTGGCAGGACAGTGTGGAGAAACTGTTGACGTGCGTGGCTACATCATTGACGATAACAATGGCTCTTTTACGGATTACTCTCAAGCTGGAACCCCAGGAGGCACGGGAATTGCGGATGGACATTTAAGATTAACAAACGATGCCCAATGGTCCAATATTCCAGTAGGCTCTGTAGTTGTAGTATATAATGCGGCAGACCCAAATGGGTCTTTACCGCCGGATGATCCTTCCGATTCAGATAATGACTCTTTATACATAATTCCCCATAATAATACTGTCTTGTTCGAAATAGAAACCCAAATACCTAATGCAACTGACCCCGATTCAACATACGCTCCAGCTACGTACACTGGATCTGCCTGGTCTCCTTTGAGTATAGCTAATAGTGGTGATGCAGTTCAAGTTCGGCAACCAGACGGTACTTATTTTCACGGTGTTTCCTATGGCGGAGTTGAAATTACTGGAGGTCCAGATGGAACAAAAATTCTTAATGGTAATATGGGTGGAATGAATGGAATTTTTCATTCTGGTGACTTTACTGACCCTGCTAATTGGTCTGTTGGTACTGCTCCTGGCGATGAAACCCCAGGAACATTTAATAACGCACAAAATGAAGAATGGTTGAAATTAATGAGAGCCCCAGATGCTTCAACATGTCCTGTTCAACCTTTACCAGTGACACTTGTTTTATTCGATGGCGAATATAAAAATGAACAAGTAAACCTGCATTGGGAGAGTAGCTCTGAACAGAACAATGATTATTATAAAGTTTTGCACTCTACGAACGGATACGATTTCTCAAAAATAGGAACTATAAAGGGTTCGGGCTCCATAAGTCACTCTGTTAAGTACGGAATGAATCATCGCAATTATAAGACAGGAATCAATTACTATAAACTACAATCCGTTGATTACGATGGTA
>CAYFTH010000218.1:0-2463 GCA_964346075.1 uncultured Fluviicola sp.
CATTGGTAGGGTTCGGATACAGCACAAAAGAGAACGTTTCGCTCTGCTCAGGTGTTCGGGACTCAGAAGTGGAGTCTTTTTGAACTATTTTTGTTCCCTCGCGAGCTTTGTAGGTGTCTTCATTTTGACAAAATTCACTTACATACGTTTTATCAACTGGAGGCATCGGGTTGCTGTAATCAAATACAGGTTCAATTTGCCATACCATTTCCGGTGGCGTTACCGCATCGGGGAGCACCCGCACTTCATTGCCTCCCTCAATGAAAACATCATAGTTGTTGGCGACCGTAAAGTTTCCCGAAAGCTCAACGTCATTCCTCGCTTTACAGGTGTACACATTTCCGTTGAGTTCGCAGCCTTCTACCGGTGAGCCATCGAAGGTTTCACTGTCTAAGAACAAGTTTTCCGGGTATTGGGAAATGTCACCTGATGAGCCGGGGAGGTTTGGGTATAGAGGGTTATTGTAATCATAAGTTATATCATTATCATCAATTTTGTAGGTGAACATGTAGGTGTATTCGTGGGGTGAACCGTCTGATTTTTCACCCTCGTAGGTGACGTTGATGAGAAGTTTGAGATAGATATCTTCTATTTTTAGCGCTTGATTTTGCTCAGCTGACAGGTTGTTTTTCAACTTAGATATATCTATCTCAAATTGCTCGCAGTAATCATTTAGTGTAATCATATCAGGAGTCGTCTTTTTAACCCCAGCGCTGAACACAAAATTATTTAAAGCGTCAATAGGAGTATAAATTGAGTTAAATTCAACGGTATCCAGATGTTCTAATGTATCTAATTCATCTGCATTAAATGAGATGCTTTCAATATTTACAGATTCTTCAGAGTTGGTAGCTACGTAGTCAGAGTTTAGATTATTTACTTGACCATTGACTAAAAAAGATGTTTGTATGGAATAATCTTTTATATCTAGTACGGGATTAAAAAAGTAGTCTAACTTTTCAAGCAACTTGAATTGTGTTACTTGCTCATATTCTGAACGTGATTCGTGAAAGTAAATTTCACTACCAGGAACAGAACCAGGATCAGAATATATGGGGTTTTCTGATATTTCACAACTAACTCCTTTTATATATTTGGCGATTTCTATCTTTGGTTTCTTTAACAATGCAAAAACTCCTAAAGGTTCATTATAAACCGGATAAGCATGTTGATCAGGGAGAAAAGTATTTATTGAATTTCCATAAGTCCCTGGTGTATATATCATCGGACCTGTTTTTGGGTCAACTTGCGTTAACCTTCCTTCAAAATACATTTCAGAAAAATTTGCGGTAGGTTTACTGGGTGAGGAGGGAGCATCTTGTTTCTTAAAGTTATCATTAACATATGTCATAACTTCTGTACCTATAATTTTCTCAGCTGCTTTAAATGCCTTTTCCCAATTATCTGATAGACCCGTTGCAGTTGTATCGAGACCAAATAAGTCAGGGGCATGTACTATTAAAGAATCAATTAAAGGTACTGCAATAGATGATCCCCCAGTTGCAGCAGCAACACCTACATCTATTGCATGTTTTACCCATTTTATAATTGCTAGGTTTCTATCAACTTTAGCGTTATGCTGACTTACTGCCGCTAAAGTAGAGTCATAATGATCCATTCTTGTGATGTAATCATCAAATAAATCTTCCATTTTTTTATACATGACAAAGCCACCTTCGTTAATATCTGGGTTATCAAAATCTACAGACATACTGCTTAAAAAGTTACTATTCACAAATTCTCCATTTCCATCTACAATTTCTTCTTCCGTTGAGATGCCCCTTCCATAAAGCTGAAAATCTATGTTTTTTATTAGCTCCACATCCAAATTAAAGGCAGAGGGGAAATCACATACACAAGGGTCAAAGGCCACAGTAAAATCTCCAATAAGCCATCGTTGTTTATCGTTTGGGGCTCCAACTAAGGCTCCAGCACTTCTGACATTAGTAGGTTGGTCAAGAGATCTATCTAGCCCCTCTTGTAAGCGAAACAATCCATTTAAATCACGTTCATTATCAGTATTTAAAGTAAGTCGAATTCTTGCAGCTGAGTAATTCATGCCTATAGACCATTCATCATGAATGTTGACGAATACTCGGATTTTACTTAAATAACGGTTATACAAGATCACATAAGGCATTCTTGGATGTTGGTTAGATATATCCTGAACATCTGTATAGGGCGTGATATTATCTGGAAAAAACCCCAAATTAACCCCTATTAATTCCCAGCCATGTTGATGATTTGGAATTACACCTGGTTCTGTAGCCGAAGGCATCATAAGCTCACTATTTATATAACCATAAAAACTTCCATTGTTATAAAGCGGTCTCATCTCTTGGTCAGTTCCCAATGCAGGAAGTCCTGTAGTTTCCAAATCCATTAAATTATTTTGAGATCCAAATGGTATCCAATCAAAGTTATTTAAAAATAGCAAGTCAAATGCAGTGTTTGAAACGGTAT
>CAYFTH010000219.1:0-2457 GCA_964346075.1 uncultured Fluviicola sp.
TAGCAGAAAGCATATTCCCGGCGTGCTCACCCGCTTTTGTATCGTTTACAAGATTATCTTTTATTAAAAGGTAACTTTCAACCAAACCTCTGAGATTCCCCGCTTCAGATTCAGGCCACCTAAGTGTCTTGTTTTCAGCATTATTTGATTTAGCGGTCTGATCCATTTCCTGTCCCTCTCCTATTTCGCTGTGATCATGGCCAGTTGAAGTTTCTCCTCCTTCAGGATTCATCATGCTGGGCTTACCCCCAAGCTGTGCTGCAGCATCAACTGCAAATGTTCCGTGTGTTACAATCTCTTCGTCAAGCTCAAGGCCTTCTTTGATGATGTATTGATCACCAAGATTTGCTCCAAGCGTAACCTCGCGCATTTTGTATGTGGGTTGTTCTTTGTCAGGTTGTTTCACATAAACAACCGAACGTTTTCCTGTCCACATAACCGCACTTTTTGGGACGACCAGCTCCTTTTCGTCACTAATATTATTGGAATTGAGCGTTCCTTCAGCGAACATTCCGGGTTTTAATTTTCCATTGCGGTTTCGGGCTTCTGTTCTTATTTCGGCAACCCTACTTTTTGAGTTCATTACCGGATCGATGAAAGTTACTTTTGATTCAAAGGTCTTACCTGGAATTGATGACACGGTATATTTAATTTTGTCATCTTTTTCAATAAACGGCAGATCTTCCTGGTAAGCATCAAACATCACCCAAACTTTGTCAATTCTTGCGATGTGATAGAGCATTGCGCCTTTTTTGACATAATCGCCTTCATTCACTAATTTTTTATGCACGATGCCGCTGGTGTTTGATTTAACAGCAAGTTCTTCCTTCACTTCACCATTCTCAATAATCTGCTGAATTTGACTTTCCGTCAGCTTCCATTGCCTGAGCTTGGATTTCGCAGCTTTCACCAGTTTCGGGTTCGATTCTTTGGTTTTTAAAGCCTCAAAAAGCTCCTCCTGTGCAGCAATTAGTTCCGGAGAATAAACGGAAGCGATTGTTTGACCTTTGTTTACGTATTCGCCTTTAAAGTTCAGGTATAGTTCTTCAATCCTGCCCGGAAAATGAACCGCCTGGGTATTTATTAAACGCTCATCAATTTTGATTTTTCCTGTCAACAAAATTTCTTTTTCAGGCTTTTCCTTTTTTACTGTTGAAGTCTGGATATTCGCCAACTTCATAGCAGTTTCGGTCATGCTGAATTCGCCGGCAGCTTGATCAGCCCCGTCTTCTTCCGCTTCCTCGGCAGGAATGAGCTCCATGCCACAAATAGGGCAATTACCCGGCTCATCTTGCCTTACTTGCGGGTGCATCGAGCAAGTCCAGGTTGTTTCTCCTTCCGACTGCTCGTCGTGTGCATGTTCTTCTGCTACCTCAATCTTCTTTTCACCGGATTTATCACCGGAAGCACTGAACAGAAGAGCACCTATTAAAATTCCGCCAGCCAGAAGTGCTCCTCCTCTAATTATATCTTTTCGTTTTATGTTGATTTTCATGACTCATTATTTTTGATTGGTTAAGTACTCTAGTTTTGCAACAGCGATATTCTGGTTTGCTTTTGCTTTTTCCAGTTTTAGTTCAAATTCTAACACCATCAGCCGTGTTTTCAGCAATTCGTAAAAATTTTCTCCGTCTGAAGAATAATTTGTTTCCAGCAGTTTATAGATTCTCTCGGTTTCATTGCTTTGTTCCCGGTAAAGATCCACTTTCCGCATCGCATCAAGGTATTGTTCCTCTGCTTTCTTATATTCAGAAGAAAGGTTATTCGTTTTACTTTGCTGCTTCGATTTTACAGCTTTAAGCTGAAGCTCCTTCTCTTTTTTCATGGCATCGTACTTTTTCCTGTAAAGCGGAAGGGATATTCCCACCATAGGCATTATGACATCCTGTCCGCTGTTTGCCACCTGCATATCTTGTCTTTCGCCTATTACTGCATAATCAAGTGCAAGCGATATGTTTGGATATCCTTTCTTTTTTGCCACTTCCTGCTGATGTTTTAGCGAGGTAACTTTATGTTCCAAAGCTTTCAAATCGGGATTGTTGCTAACTGAATCACGATAAGAACTGAGATCAAATGTGTCCGGGCTCAATTCCTGCGGTGGACTCACTTTCGCCGTTCTGTTTTTATTCAGTAACAAGTTGAATTCAGTTTTAGTAGTTGAAAGCTGTTCACGCAAGTCTTCCAGCTTATTTTCCTGTTCTCTGATGTTGACGTCAAGCCTCAGAACGTCTGTCATTTCAGTTTTTCCTGTTTCGTAATTCCTTTCCGTTATTTGTTTCAGGGAATGAAGCACATCAAGATTCTCTTTTGTTATGCGTAGTTCTTCCTGCACTTTATAGAGTTCATACCATTTCAACTTCACTCTTTTATACACTTTGTTTTTTAAGCTAAGAAATTGTTGATATTTCACTTTCGCCTTTTCAGCATAAGCCTCTTCCTGTTTTTTTAATGTTCCGA
>CAYFTH010000220.1:0-2437 GCA_964346075.1 uncultured Fluviicola sp.
CAAAAGTCAGCAAATTCGCGGGGTTAGGAAAGATGTGGTTGCTCGGGGGGATACGTTACTATAACATCAGACTCTCCTGTAAAAGGTGCGCCATTGGTACCCGTATTTGTTCCATCCAGGCTGGATAAAAACGAATTGTAGTCACCACCAGCTCCCGGAAAAACAGAATTCCACTCTACCGTTTGAGGATCTACACCAAGAACACTTATGGTATCAATACATGTAGGAGTACTGGTGATATCTTCTGTTGTCGCAGTACCTGGAATTGAGGTTATTTGATATGTATTTTGGTTGTTTCCTACCTTACAAAATGAAATATTGTGCGGTCCGGGACCATCCAAACAAATCGTATTGTTCGGCGATGAAAGTGGAGTTCCCTGACAATCTACTTGATAAAAAAGTGCTCCACCAGGATCCGCTCCTGAGGCTATCTCAAAAAGAACTCCAACAGCATCTGGATGTAACAACACTTCGACTTCAAGGCAATTCGTTTGATCTGCACCACCTCCACAACAAGAACCATCTCTTATCACGGTTGGACTTGTCCAAACTGCACCAGGATTAGCACTGAGATCCGCTTGAAAGAAGGGAGTATCTCCTGTACATGAGTTTTGAGACTGGACAAAATCAACAGGAAGAAAGTTTGTCATCAATAATAGAAATACAATAGAAAATAAATTTGAATGTCTCATAACGCTCCATTTTAAGTAAATAGTCTTAGCACGACTCTATTACTATAACGTACAGCATTTTTCAATCGTTACCTACATGAACGGATTGTCTTATGGTTCAATGGTATATTTTGGTGACGAAACACACTCAACATACTGAGAGGCAGAAGATAGCTTCATCAAAAAATTATACAAGTTTTAAAGGAGTAATTTCTGGAAAATCAGGTATTCTTAAGATCAAAAAGCATTTCATGCAGTTTAATTGGACAAAACATGACGTCCCTTTAATCTATTCAAAAGAAGGGTACCTTCAGTAAAGTGCCACTTTTTTCCTCACAACATTTCCATCTTCGAGGTAAACCTGAACGATAACGATGGATGTCGCTTCATTGTTGAGCGAAAATGTCAACGATTTTTCCGCACAGCTATTTTTCTCCATAATGCTTTTCCCCGTAAGGTCGACGCCCATTACGCGAATAATTTGCTGGTCTGCTGATACGGATAAATTCCCGCTTTTCATTGTAACCGTAACCCCTTCATTTTGAACAGAGCGAATTTCAAGCCACTCGCTTTCTCCGTTAAAATCCGTTTGTTTCAGCCTGTAATAATTGATGCCGGCATTCACGCGGCGGTGATACGTTTGATACATGTTTTTTTCACTTGTCGTCCCCATACCCTGAACATGCTCTATATCATTCCAACTGCTTCCATCTCTGGAATGTTGGACCGTAAAAAAATCATTGTTTGTTTCTGATGCAGTAGTCCATGACAATTCGTTATCTCCGCCTGTTGCACTTACTGAAAAATCTACTAGTTCTGCGGGTAACGGATTATTATTCATCAACTCTCCGTTCTCATCATAAGCACATTCTGTTGTATTGGGCCCATTGCTTATTTCAATGAGTACAAAAAAATCGTCCGGGAATCCATACGAGTCGAGATCGCAGTCTATTTGGTTACTGTTACCCGTGGTTTCACAGGTGATTTCTTGTATCTCATTTCCAAATTCATCATAAACCGTGGCAGTAAGAGTGTTTGGTGAATTCCCCGGGCTGTCGTTAATATCATCAGGGCAGTTTTGACCGAACAACGTAAAAGAAAGCATCGCAAACACGAACCCCAAAAATAGATTATCATTTAATTCCAAATACTTCAAGTCTTAGCACTTTTTACGATTATTCAAGTAAGTAGTCTACGAAAAAAACACGTAAAACAGTTTTATGTTTTGATAAAAAGTTGGTCATGTCCAGGTTTTGTCTATCATATATTAATATTTAAACATATTTCATGTTTTTCCTCTTATTTTTTCACACCAAAAATCAATATTTGTCTAACGAAAAAGTTCTTACTCGTCAAGTTGCTGGAAATAGAGTAGTTTTCAGTTTATTCAATTTCACCCGTAATAGTGAGTTCCAGCGGTTCGGGCGAATCTGTATAGTCTATCTGAATAGAATGCGATTGAAGACCATTTTCACCCTTTGTAGTATAGGTTACTTTCACTTTTGTCGATTCTCCTGGTTGAAGTTGGACATCGAGCACCTCAACGGTCAAACAATCACAATCAGTGAAAGCGCGTATAGCCTCAATAGATGTATCGCCACTATTTGTAACTGTAAAAGCATGCTGAACCTCACTCTCCCTTTTCAGGAAACCCGCATCGAAAACTGATCGCTTACTTGTGAGTAAAGTCGTCTCATCCTCTTCTCTCAGTACATCCACACTTTGAATCTCTATTTTTCGTTCAATCGCTGCTGCCCTCGAATAAA
>CAYFTH010000221.1:0-2392 GCA_964346075.1 uncultured Fluviicola sp.
TCTCACAGCTATCGATCCCTTAAAAACGGCAACTTACTTCTCGTCTCATGCAAAACATCCACTTCCAGCATATCACTCATAATGATCTCGTCGTGTGCGTGATACTGCTCCACTTCTCCCAGGGGAGTAATTAGACAAGAGTCTCCAGAATAGGAAAGTCCATTGGCATCTTCACCAACTCTGTTCACACCAATCACATAACATTGATTTTCCACGGCTCTCGCCTGCAATAAGACCTTCCAATGCAAGGAACGCTTTTCTGGCCAATTTGCTACATATACGATGGCGTCGTAATCAAAACTAGTATCCACCACTCTGTTTCGAGCTACTTCTGGAAAACGCAGGTCGTAGCAAACTTGTAATAAAAGCTTCCATCCTTTGTAATCTACTGTCGTGTTTTCCTCACCAGAAGAGTAGTGTTCATCTTCCTTCGCGAGTGTGAAAAGCTTCCGTTTATCATAATGCTGAACCTGAAGATCAGGAGTTACAAAAACCATCCGGTTGTAATAATTCCCTTCTTCTTCAATGATCAGTGAAGCCATAATCGCCGCTTTTTTTTCTCTCGATTTCTGTTTGAGCCATGTCAGACTCTGTCCATCCATCGTCTCCCCCATCTCTTCAGCATTCATGGTAAATGCCGTTTGAAACATTTCCGGTAGAATAATCAGGTCTGTTGGATGCTCTATCTCATTAAGCATTTTCGTAAAATGCGTGAGGTTCACTTCTTTGTCCTCCCATTCCTGTCTGGCTTGAATTAACGTGACTTTTAAATCTTGCATAACAAATCCGTAGCTTTAATGATTGTATCTTCGTCTTTTGCAAAACAAAAACGGATCAAATGATCGTCGTGTTTATCTTTATTGAATCCTGAAATCGGGATTACAGCTACACCGTGTTTTTGTGTCATTTCTTTGGCAAAATCCACATCGCCCAAATCGCTGATTGCATTGTATCGCGCTACCTGAAAATAAGACCCTTCACAAGGCAACAACTCAAATCGACTGTCTTTCATGCGTTGACGAAAAAAGTCACGTTTCTGTTGGTAGAATGTACTTAGATCACCCAGGTCAACTTGTGGTAAGTAGCTAACCAATGTTTCCTGCGCCGTACTGTTGACACAAAATACAACGTATTGATGTACCTTCTTGATTTCTTTCATGATCTCCTCGGGCGCCACTACGTAACCGATTTTCCAACCTGTCACGTGAAAGGTCTTTCCAAACGACGACACGACGATCGAACGATCCAGCAGCGCTTCACGTGTATTGATAGAAATATGAGGTGCCTCAAAATGAATGAATTCGTACACCTCATCCGACAGTAAATAAACGTGTGGATGCCGTTTCATGATTTGTTCTAACGCCTCAATATCCTGCATTGATAAAACGCGACCGCCCGGGTTATGTGGATTATTGATCACCAGCAACTTCGTGTTCTTGGAAATCTGATCTTCAATTTTATCCCAGTCAACGGTAAAATCTGCATTCAGATTCACGTGGATCGGTTGTCCACCGGCTAATTCAACGCTTGGCGCATAGCAATCATAGGACGGATCCAGTACAATGGCTTCATCGCCTTTGTGAATAATCGCTTGAATCGCCGTAAAAATTGCCTGTGTTGCTCCAGCCGTAATTAACAATTCGTTTTCTGGATGAACGCTTCTTCCATAATGAGTTTCTATCTTTTGAGCGACTTCATTCAGCAACCGACCATCTCCAGGCATGGGTTTGTATTGATGATAATTGCCATCAATCACTTTATGATAGTTATCCAGTAATTTCTCCGCTACGTTGAAGTTGGGAAAACCTTGCGATAAATTAATCGCTTTGTGTTCCTGCGCCATTTTCGACATTACGGTAAAAACCGTCGTGCCGACATGCGGTAGTTTAGATTCTAATGCTGTCATATATTCTATTTCCTTTGTTTTTCTATTGTTGAGGAATATGAATATAAGCATTTTTGTTTAACCTGCGGTTAGTGAGTAGTGAGTAGTGAGCAAGAGTAGTGAGTAGTGAGCAAGAGTAGTGAGTAGTTTTAAAGAAAAAAGTAAATTATGGATCAAAACCCATTGTTTGTAACAATTATTTAATTTTTCATTAGAAATAATTGAGCTCCATAAATCTTTAGTTGCAAGAAAAGCGTTTGTTATATCGAAACAAATACTACGCAGTGCGACATCCATTGTAGCAACTATTTCTGAAGCGAATTATGCTTTTAGTCGAAGAGATTTTTATCACAAATTAAACACCTCTCGAAAAGAGGCAAACGAGACTTTATATTGGCTTCAGCTATTCATTGAATCTAAATATATCATTAGCCACGATGGAAAGAGAAAGATCGTCATCGAAAACTGTGATAAGATTATTGCATCTTGACAACATCAATAAACACT
>CAYFTH010000222.1:0-2370 GCA_964346075.1 uncultured Fluviicola sp.
GAAGGAAATGTAGTTGGTTTTCAGGAAATTGAACTTAAACGCCCGCACGATGAGTACAAGATTCGTTATGAGTTTAGAGTGGATACGTATTTGGAGGAGTGAAACACCAAATTTTACAAAAAACGATTTAATCTGCTTTTTGCTTTAATGATTCAACCGCTTGGCCAATACCATCAATGGTTAAAGGAAACATGCGGTTTTTCATGATGTTGCGAATCATTTGTATAGATTCGGTATATTTCCATTCCGATTGAGGTACAGGATTCAACCAAATAAAGTGAGGGAACTTACGAATAAAGCGTTGGAGCCACACTTTTCCAGTCTCGTCGTTGTAATGTTCCACGCTGCCCATGCGCGAGAATATTTCGTAAGGAGACATGGATGCATCACCCACAAAAATGACCCGGTAGTCATCATTAAATGTATTTAACACCTGTTCCGTTGGAATTTTTTCATCCCACCTTCTCACGTTTTCTTTCCAAACGTTTTCATACAGACAGTTGTGAAAGTAGAAAAACTCCAGATGCTTAAATTCATAGCGTGCTGCAGAAAAAAGCTGTGAACATAATTCGATATGATCATCCATAGAACCACCTATATCAAAAAGCAGCAATACTTTGATGACATTTTTCTTTTTAGGAACCATTTCTACCTCCAGCATTCCGCCATTTTTTGAAGTCGTACGTATCGTTCCATCGAGATCAATCTCTTCACTTTTTCCTTCACGACTCAACAACCGCAATTTGCGCAGTGCCATCTTCATGTTGCGCGTATTCAATTCTACATCCTGGCTTAAATCCTTAAACTTGCGCTGATCCCATACTTTCACAGCTCTGCGGTGTCGACTTTCATCCTGACCGATGCGTATACCTTCAGGATTATATCCATAAGCTCCAAAAGGAGATGTTCCACCAGTACCGATCCATTTATTTCCACCTTGGTGTCTTTCTTGTTGTTCCTTCAATAACGCTTTGACGCGATCTAATAAATCATCCAGATTACCATGGCTTTTAATTTTTTCGAGTTCTTCTTTTGAAAAAAGGCGTTCACCATTTTTTGCTAACCATTCATCAGGAATATCATATAAATCTGCCGTCTTGATTTGTTCTATCCCTTTAAAATAAGTCCCGAAAAGCGCATCAAAAGAATCAATGTGTTTTTCCCGCTTCACAAGTATGGTGCGACAAAGAAAATAAAAATCGTCAACATTGTATTCGACCACCTGACGATCCAGTGCTTCGAGTAGGTCCAGGTATTCCCGGAGCGTTACTGGCACTTTGTGCTCTTTCAATAAAAGGAAAAAATCTAAAAACATAAGTGCTAACGAACTACGTGTTTGTCATGCTCATTTTTGAGTAATGCGCCGAGGTAGGGTGTTGAATGTTGACCGTTCATCACTTCATCAAGTTCATTTTCATTGATTTTCCCCACCATCAATAGCTTTATCCAGTCGATGAGCTCACTAGTGGAAGGCTTTTTCTTAATGTTGCGCTGATTTCGAATAGAATAAAAGACATCCATAGCTCGTTCGACGAGGTCAGTGCCAATGTTGGGGTAGTGGACATCGACAATTTTTTTCAACGTATCCCGCTCTGGAAATGCGATGTAATGAAAGAAACAACGTCTCAAAAAGGCGTCTGGAAGTTCTTTTTCATTGTTTGAAGTAATGATAACGATGGGGCGGTGTATAGCTTTGACTTCCTGACCCGTTTCGTAGCAAAAAAACTCCATTTTATCCAGTTCGAGCAAAAGATCGTTCGGAAATTCAATATCAGCTTTATCGATCTCATCAATGAGTAATATCACTTGTTCTTCCGATTCAAAGGCTTGCCAGAGCTTACCTTTGCGAATATAATTCGAAATATCGTCCACTTTATCGTTACCCAATTGTGAATCGCGCAATCGCGATACGGCATCGTATTCATAAAGTCCTTGTTGTGCCGTTGTAGTGGATTTGATATGCCACGTAATGATTGATTTGTTGAGCGCTTTAGAAATTTCGTGCGCAAGCAATGTTTTACCCGTACCGGGCTCTCCTTTTATCAAAAGCGGCTTTTCCAGTTGAATTGCAGCATTGACTGCAACCGACAGGTCTTTTGAAGCAATGTAATTATCTGTACCTTGAAAAGTTTTCATGATGTTCATTTATTTCTCTGCAAAGCTACAAAAAGCTGCAGTCGAACGCAAACGAGAGAACAGCAAGAGAGCAAGAGCAAGAGAATAGAGCAAGAGGATTGAGCAAGGAGCAAGAGGGAGGAGCAAGAGAGCAAGAGGGAGGAGCAAGAGAGCAAGAGGGAGGAGCAGGAGCAAGAGGATTGAGCAAGGTGCAAGAGGGAGGAGCAAGAGAGCAAGAGTCGGGAGTGTTCAAAA
>CAYFTH010000223.1:0-2365 GCA_964346075.1 uncultured Fluviicola sp.
CGGGGTTCGAACCGGAGCGGAACGAAAGTGAAGCGGAGCTCAACGACCAGAGGGAAGTAACAAAGATCAGCAGAAAGGAGTTCCCCCTCACACGACATCAGGTTTATGAAGAAAGCTTTTTGCGATAAGCACCTGGTGTGGTCACAGAATCTAACGGAACAACTTGTAATATAGCTTTCTATAAAATAATTACGCTTTTTTATAAGATTTTTCATTGCTCAGCGTAAAAAGCTTGTTATCTTTGCATCCGCATTCGAGTTGAGAAAGATCACTCGCTATTGAAATAAACGAACTCATTATAGTTCGGGGTTTAGCGTAGTACTGACGTAACATGTTAGTCAGCATTACTAACCCGGTTATCGCGTTCTGACATTTATCGTTAGAAAGGTCGTAAATAACTGCTCTTAAAAACGATTGAGAGCAAATTGAAATAGAAAAACGAACACATTTTACAGTTCGGGGTGTAGCGTAGTACTGACGTAACAAGTTATTCAGCATTACTAACCCGGTTATCGCGTTCTGACATTTATCGTTAGAAAGGTCGTAAATAACTGCTCTTAAAAACGATTGAGAGCAAATTGAAATAGAAAAACGAACACATTTTACAGTTCGGGGTGTAGCGTAGCCCGGTCATCGCGCCTGCTTTGGGAGCAGGAGGTCGCAGGTTCGAATCCTGCCACCCCGACAAGGGGATGATTCAGTTCATCCCCTTTTTTTGATTTTGGACGTTTGGTTTCTTTATAGAATACCGAAATTTATATTTGAGATGCTTGTGTAGCTTATCGAGAAAGATTCGTTTCCAGATGGACTTATCTATGTCGGCACAGGCAGCTTCGATAAACGACATAAGCATTGAGAAAGCTGTATTGAAATATTACCAGGTCGCGTAGCTCAGTTGTATCGAGCATCCCGACATCAAAGTCGGGACGGTCACAGGTTAGAGTTATGAGAAGTTGAAAAAAGATATGGTCGCGTAGCTCAGTTGGATAGAGCATCTGCCTTCTAAGCAGACGGTCACAGGTTCGAATCCTGTCGCGATCACAGAGCCTCTCTTCGGAGAGGCTTTTTTGTTTTACAAAAGCCACCAAATACCACTAAATATAAGGGATACAGACAAAAGACTGCAAAAGGTCAAAACCAACCAAATGCAATCAAAAACAAAAAAACTGTCAGTAATTCTGTCACCTATATTTTTTCTTACTTCGTAGGTGACAAATTGAGGTTCCGACCAGTAAAATCAAGGGTTTTGATTTTTACCATTTTTACTCAATTACGTCATATTTAGAGATTTTTTGTCACCAAAAAATACAGTTATGATTAAAAACCAAAAAATCAACGTATCCAGAAGAATCAGCTCAAAACCATCAGCTGATGGAAAACACCTCATCTACATCAGAATTTTCGTAGACGCAAGGAAAAGCGAATTATCCATCAAGCACAAGATCTATAAAGATCAATGGGATCACATCAAGAAAAAAGTGAAACCCACATGCAACAACGCGGATCATATCAACACCTACATGAATACGATCGAATCTAAAGTCTACCAAGCCTACTATCAGTTGAGAGGTGAAGGACAAGAAATCACACCAGTGATACTCAAGAACAAGATACTCGGCAAAGATCCACAAAGCCTCAGTCAAGAAAAAACACTCCTCTACGCTTTTGAGTACCACAACAAACAAATGAAAAAAGAAGTCGAGATCGGGAAGTTCGTCAAGAAAACCCACGAGCGATACAAAGTCACCAAAAGAAAAGTAGAACGTTTCCTCAAAAAGCGAGGAAAACAAGACATTAAACTAAAAGAGCTTAAACTGGGCTTTATCCGGGATTTTGAGTTATTCCTAATGACAGAATACGATCTACAGTCCAATACCGCACATAAACACATCAGGAACGTCAAGAAAGTCATTAACCTTGCCCTTGGGTTAGATTGGATACAAGTAGATCCATTTCGTCAGTTTAAATGTCAATACAAAAATCCTCATCGTGAAGTTTTGACCAAAGAAGAACTTCAAACTATGATGAATAAAGACCTCGACAATAAACGCCTTGAGCAAATACGTGATGTTTTCATCTTTTGTTGTTATACCGGGTTTTCGTACCAAGACTTATACAATTTTAAGCATGATGCGCTCACTCGGGGAATTGACGGAGAATATTGGCTTTCAACCAACAGACACAAAACTGGAGTAAAGGAATCCCTTCCCCTACTCCCAATCGCTCTTGAGATTGTAATGAAATATCAGAATGATGATAAATGCATCAAGAGAGATAAATTATTACCAGTACTCACTAACCAATGCTACAACGCATACCTCAAAGAAATAGCCACCATCTGCGGCATCAACAAAAAGATCACCTC
>CAYFTH010000224.1:0-2355 GCA_964346075.1 uncultured Fluviicola sp.
ATGAATACTTCGCCTACTCCATTGCTGAGTGAACGTCGAAAACCATCAGCATAACCAATACGCAGCGTGGCAATATTGATCTTTTTATCCGCTTTAAATGTTCTTCCATAACCTACCGTTTCTCCCGTTTCAATGGTTTTGATCTGTGAGATCGTTGTTTTCCACGTTAAACAGGGCAGTAATTCATCTTTCTCAGCTCTGGAAGCGTAACCAAATATTCCAATTCCTAATCGCACCATATCAAATCCTGCTTCTTTCCCAAAAATACTCGCTCCTTCGCTATTGAGAACATGAAAGATGATGGGTTGACCAAACTCGGCTAGAAATAAATCGCGAATCTTTTGGAATTTATCGATTTGAGATTCCGTATAAGCCGTATCGTCATTATCTGCATCTGCTAAATGAGAATATACACTTTTGATGCGAACAGCCTTCGTGTTTTTTATCGTTTCAATAATCTGAGGAACATCGTCTGGGTAAAATCCTAAACGGTTCATACCTGTTTCGAAAGTCAAATGGATGGGGTAGTCATCAAGTCCTTTTTCATCCAGGTAACTGATGAAAGCATTCAATTGATCCAATGAAAAAATAGAAGGTTCCAGGCAAAAATTGACGATGTCATCAAACGCGCTCACCTCCGTATTCATGATGAGAATAGGCAACGAAACACCTCCTTCTCTCAATGTTGTTCCTTCATCTGTATAAGCCACACCTAAATAATCTACCCCAATCTGTTGAAAAAAATGCGGGATATTGACATCTCCCGTACCATATGATGACGCTTTGACCATCACCAACATCTTTGTAGTTTCTGGTAGTTTAGATCGATAAACATCGATGTTATGCTGGATCGCTTTTAAGTTAAATTCTACCCATGTTTCATGCTTTCTGTTCTTAAACCGTTGTACTAATTTGGAAAGATTAGAACGAAATGAACCTTTAAACAAAATACTTGCATTTTTCAACTTATAAACTTCTTCGGGAAAATTGTTTTCTTCATCCAAAACAAACAACTTTGAAGGATCAAAGCTTTTAACAATTTCTATAATACTATTCCTGCGGTCTTCATCGACATATGAAACATCGATAACGACTACTTTTTCTTGACGCTCGTTTGAAGAAAACTGGTAATTGAGTGCCTGTTTCAACGAATCAGCATCAATTTTATCGGTGTCATTGATGATCAAGTTTCCGTTTTGACCTTCGAATAGCTCCATATTCAGTGCTGAATTTTATTATAGCAAGCGCGGCATAGCGGTTCATACTCTTCAACAGCACCGACCATCACTTGTTCTTTTTCTTTTGTTTTACGATGAGAGAACTGCGCGAGATTTCCACAAGACATGCAGATGGCATGTACCTTCGTCACGTATTCCGCTCCTGCCATCAAATGTGGCATCGGGCCAAACGGGTTTCCCTGATAGTCCATGTCGAGTCCGGCACAAATTACACGCACCCCTTTTGAAGCCAACTTATTCACCGTTTCCAATATTCCCATATCAAAGAATTGTGCTTCGTCAATCGCCACAATGCGTTCCTTTCTCCAATGATCCAGAATATCGACAGACGATTCTACTTGAATTGCTTCAAAGCTAATCCCATTGTGACTAACTACGTTTTCCTCACTATAACGTTTATCGATATGAGGTTTGAATAAAAGTAAGTCTTGATTCGCAAACTCAGCCCGCTTTAATCTACGGATCAACTCTTCCGTTTTACCAGAAAACATTGATCCACAGATTACCTCAATCCAACCGTGTCGTTTACCATCTTCTGGGAATTGCTCTAAAAACATGCGTGTGTAATTGGTTTCCTTCAAATGTAGTTCAAAGGAAATTTTACACGCAGGAATTATCCGAGAAGAAATAAAAAGTTATTCACGGATAAGCCAAAATGTTAAGAAGAATGCGAGCAAACTATTTTCTACACCTCCTCTATCGTCAAAGATCCATCGTCGTGCTTCTCTACCTTGATTATGTCATGCTTACGCAGCCCTTTGAGCCCCTTATCCCATTTCTTATTACTCAATCCAACTTTGTCTTTTAATCCAAGTAGATCTGTTTTCCCTTCTTTTTGTAAGGCGTCGAAAATGGCTTGTTCATTCTCGTTGAGTTCAGGCCCCAGATCCTCAAACTTTTCCGGTTTCATTTGCGGGAATAGCAGTACTTCCTGAATCGCTGCGTTATCCGTTAAAAACATAATCAAACGATCCATTCCGATTCCCAAACCAGATGTAGGAGGCATTCCATATTCCAATGATCGCAAAAAGTCCTGATCGATCATTTCTGTTGCTTCATCGTCTCCTTTTTCTGCAAGTTTAACTTGTTCCTCAAAACGTTCGCGTTGATCAATTGG
>CAYFTH010000225.1:0-2327 GCA_964346075.1 uncultured Fluviicola sp.
ATTTCTTTTTGAGCATTGAGAGTGACCGTGTCAGGTACATTCAACACGTGGAGGAAAGTAACTTCTAAATCCGATTGTTGTGACAGATTTTTTACCATTTGGTAGGCAAATTCTGACTGCACGGAGAAGTCCGTAGGAATGAGAACCTTTATTTTCTTATTTTTCATGGTTGTTGTTTTTCTTTTAGTGATTGTAGCTGACGGGAATTTACACCATTGATGATATTCTCGTAGCCGGCATTTTTGAGTAGTTGAATCGCTCGAGAAGATCGCGAACCACTTCTACAAAACACCACTGTTTGTTGGTCTTCAGAAATTTCATCTAAACGCTCCTTAAGCTCACTAAGGGGGATGTTCTCAGCATTCTCGAAAGTTCCGTTTTTAAATTCACCGGGCGTTCTTACGTCAATGAATTGCGCTTGTTCAAAATCAATAGTTTTATCTGTTTGTTTTTGAGCTGTCGAGCAACTCGATAACAACACTACAAGAACTAAAGTCAAGTTAAATAGTTTCATCATTGTCTTATTTTTCTATGAGTTGATCCACCTGTTTCCAGGTACCTCCATTATGTACATTTTGTATTCCATTTTGCTCCAGGATAGCCTTTGCTTGACCTGACCGGTTTCCAGATCGGCAAAAAACGACAATAGTTGACTTTTCCTTGAATCGGTCGATTCGTGCATTGATTTCTGTCAGCGGTATATTGCTAGATCCACGCGCCGAACCAGTTGAAAATTCACCTTTCGAACGAACATCTACGAGAAATGTATCTTTATCATTAACGATTCCCTTCAGAGCTGCGTTCTTAGATGTATTGCTTTTGAAAATATCTAAAATTCCCATGATAATTGGATTTTAATGAGTGAATGGTCCATCTTGAACCATTCACTTAATTAACTATTAATCACTATGATTTCATGACCTTACTAGGACAAACGTAGTCTGTTTTAGGAACACCTGCTTCAGTGATAGCATCAAAACCTCCTTCAATTTCCGTGAAGTTTCGATATCCGCGCGATTCTAAAATACTCGAAGCAATCATACTACGGTATCCTCCTGCACAATGTACATAGAAATGTTCGTCAGGATTGATGTCTTTCATCCAATCATTGATATTGGAAAGAGGTCGGCTAAACGACTCTTCAACATGTTCAGCTTCCCATTCCGTTTCTTTACGGACGTCAAATACTTTACTTTCTTCAACATTGAAGCGCTTCTTGAATTCATCGGCAGTGATTCTGTCGACCGTATCAACCTCGCGATCATCTGCTTTCCAGGCTTCAAAACCACCTTTGAGGTAACCGATCACATTGTCGAATCCGACACGTGTCAATCGAATAATGACCTCTTCTTCCATTCCTTCATCAGCGACAATCAATAAGGGTTGTTTCACATCACCGATCATGGCACCTACCCATGGAGCAAAATCTCCATTGATACCAATATTGATGGATTTAGGAACAAAACCTTTTTGGAAATCAGCACTATCTCTTGTATCGAGAATCAAGGCACCAGTGCTGTCCGCAGCTGTTTCAAATTCCTTTGGCTTCAATTCAGTAAGCCCCGTATCGATCACTTCGTCGACATTTTTATATCCTGATTTATTCATTGCAACGTTGGCTCCGAAATAAGCGGGAGGTGGGAGTAACCCATCTGTAACTGCTTCAACAAACGCTTCTTTGTTGGGTTGGTTCAGTGCATAATTACTCTCTTTTTGATTGCCCAGCGTGTCTACTGTATCGGTAGACATATTCTTACCGCAAGCAGAACCTGCTCCGTGTCCCGGGTAAACCGTTACATCGTCTGATAAGGGCATGATCTTATTCATGAGAGAATCATACAAATGACCAGCCAACTCTTCTCTTGTCATGTTTGCTGCCTTTTGCGCTAAATCTGGTCGTCCTACATCTCCTAAGAATAATGTATCTCCAGAAAATATAGCGTGATCTTTTCCATCTTCATCAATGAGCAAGTAAGTAGTAGACTCCATAGTATGTCCCGGAGTATGGAGCACTTTTATTTTGATATCTCCAATTTCGAAGACCTGTTCATCTTCAGCAACAATACAATCAAAATCTGGTTCCGCATTCGGACCATAAACGATTTTAGCATCTGTAGCATTCGATAAATCGACGTGTCCTGAAACAAAATCTGCATGGAAATGAGTCTCAAAAATGTATTTCAATTTTACATTATCTTTTTCCAGCTTATCTACGTAAGGTTGTATTTCACGCAACGGATCAATAATTGCCGCTTCACCTTTGCTTGTGATGTAATAAGCACCTTGTGCTAAACATCCCGTATAAATTTGTTCAATATTCATAATTC
>CAYFTH010000226.1:0-2303 GCA_964346075.1 uncultured Fluviicola sp.
GTCATTCGAGTATTGAGGCGCAAAAAATGATGTCTGAAGAGTATCGGTTTGGAACCTTTACCGTAAGCGTTTATATACAGTTTCTGCTACAAACTGTGCTACTAATCTATGTCCTTTTTCTGTCCAATGCATATTTTTTGGTTGGTAAATTCCTTTTGTAATATTATCACTGAACAGTTCTCGTAAATCATATCGATTAATATTTGGTTTTTGTAAAACGCTGTCAATAATTTGTTGGGGTTGTCTAATGTCATACTTTTCAACATCTAACTTATTTTTATTCGCTACATAGTCAAGCTCATCGAACGGAGCAACCTGAAGTGATGAAGGTATAATTATTGCGAATAAATCTGAACCATACTTTTTAGAAACGTTTTTTATTTCCGTGAGGTGTTGTTGAAATAATACAGAACCTTCTATCAATTTTTGTTTGTTTTTCATTTCCAATAGATCAGGAAGCCCTAGATAATAATCTTTTGGTAAAATGTTGGAAAAGAATAGTCTTGCAAAATCATTTGCTTTATAACTAACATATGACCTGAGATGCTTTAGGGTAACAGTTGCTTTCATTCCAAACAGTTTACTATTTGTAAAACCAATTCTAGAATTAAATTTCTCATCTGAATATAACACGTCTGTTAGATCGTTTATAAATACACCTAATATAATTAAATCCGGTTTGTATTTTTTAATGTAATTATTTATAACTCTTGAATAGTGTTGTGGCCCCCAACCGGTGATGGAAAAATTCAGAACTTCGTAGGTTATTCCGTCACTTTTTTCGTTCAGGTACTTTTCAAGCAATCGTGGCCAACTTTCATCAGTATCGACTCCCTCTGCACTACTGAACGCATCACCGGTAACCATAATACGATACGTGTTCGAACTTTTTTCTGCAGGATACAAAGGACCCGGAAATCCAAGAGTATTTGCCGTTACCAC
This sequence comes from uncultured Fluviicola sp., assembly GCA_964346075.1. Classification (GTDB taxonomy): domain Bacteria; phylum Bacteroidota; class Bacteroidia; order Flavobacteriales_D; family Crocinitomicaceae; genus Brumimicrobium. Next base: position 943 of record CAYFTH010000226.1, read on the forward strand.
ATAATCATAGCTTTGCCATCGAAGTCGGGTGGTTTTGTTTGGTATCAAGGTATACCCAAACTCTTCGTGCGGCTGCAGTGCCGGTCGTTCACCCCATCCTAAGACCTCTTGTGGATCGTATCGTTGAACCAATAATTCACCAGATAATGCTAAAACGTACAAGATTGTTAAAGTAGCGAATACTGTCTTGTATCTCAGCAATACGAAGTCAATGAGTTTTGAGAAAAAAAGACGTATATGGCAAATTCCTACTATCTTGTTTAATACAAGTGCTAAGAGAATGCTCGCAACGAGCATGAAAATAAAATAAAGTGGTGCGGAGTAAGAAGACACAAAGGTTGTAGGAACAAAAGCAATTATTACCACATGATGTACTATGTAGAACTCATATGTTTCAGCGGCATATCGAGAACATACGTTGCTTATTTTATTATGGTACTGTGAAAACATGCCCCAAAGGAACATAAACAGGCCTACTCCGGTTAGCAGAAATGCTATGGACATTCCCGAATAATAGAAGGAAGATAAGTTTCCGGCCACCCACATTCCAAGGAAGAGCAACTTGGTCTTAGTTGTGTGAATAGTTTTTATAAAATGTTTGGGATTTTCAAAATACTTCTGCGCAATTATAATGCCAGCGGTAAACTCCGGGAGCCTACCGAAAAACAACATGCCTCTGGACCAATAGCCGATAAAACCAGGTGCATACATTCTGCTCAAATATAAACCTAAAAATCTGATTAGTATGGATCCGAATAGAATCCACCAGAGCACACTATTACTTTTCCTCCCAATCGAGGAATTGTATATAATAGGAAAAATAAGATAGAGTTGTATCAAACAGCCTATAAACCACCATGCAGGTACTGCATAATACATCGTCTGAGGAAGAAAACGAATGCCTACCAAGCTAAACCATGATCTGATAGAAAACGGGTTTATGCCTTTTCCGATAACCAGCCACACAATCATTAGTGTGATGTGTGCTACTACCCAGCTGGGATAAATCTTTGCCAGACGTCGTGAAAGGAAATCTCTATACACAATTTTACTTTGGTTTTTTGAAAGAATACTAAGGGTAAGCACGAAGCCGCTTATAACGAAGAAGACTTGTACCCCCTGATCACCGAATAGACCAAGGTAGCGAAACAAGTTGGATATGACCGAACCGACATCTTCAACAGGAAGCGGTTGCAGTTGTGCAAAGCGTTCTGAGAGTGGAGGCCAATATTGTGACGGATTGGCGAAGTAAGCACCTTTTTCATAGTGCTCGTAGAAATGGGTAATAAATATCCAGAGGATCATCAACCATCTAATGATATTGATCTCATCAAGCGTGGCTTTTTTACCCATAAGTAAAA
>CAYFTH010000227.1:0-2280 GCA_964346075.1 uncultured Fluviicola sp.
GAAAAAACCATGACTGTGGTAAATAAACTGCGTACAGAACCTATGATGCGCGTTCCAAAAAGCTCTGCTAAAGCTACGTTCTTTACTGTGCTTCCAAAACCATTAGTGATCCCAATTCCACCAACGAGTGCGATGTATACCCATGGATCATTGAAAAACATGAGTGCTACGAACCCAAGGCAAGCTGGAAGCAAATAAATGGGGAATAAATTTTTTCCCGAGAAACGATCTGCTAAAAATCCCGCCAGCAGGTTACTTAGCGCATTTCCAACAGCGTAAGCAGTGAAACCCGCTGCAATAAATGTTGGAGTCCAATTATTCGCCAGCCCAAGTTTCAATTTAAAAAGAAGGAATCCAGTTCCAATACTCGCCGCGGCTAAACTACTGGGCATGATTACCCAAAAAGCCCTTGTTTTCATTACTTCCCAGGGCTTAGACTGCTTTTCTTCTTCTTTTGAAAAAGGTGCCGGAATGTATTTTCGCAATTGTGCAAAGTTGACATTCTTACGGAGTAAATAGATCGCGTAAGGGATCGCGAGTAAAACAAAGATCAATGAGGTGATTAAGGTATATCGCCAGCCCAATAAAGCCATTAACGATACTAAAATAATGGGCAAAATAGCCTCACCAAACGGATGTCCGAGATTTGCCAAGCTGATGGATTTTCCACGTTCGTCATCGAAAAACCGAGCCATACTGGTAATAGCGGTGTGAGAAAGTAATCCCTGACCAAATAATCGCAATCCATACAGTGAAATGAAAAGTAATGGCAAAAAATAAGACATCGACAAGAGCCCCAAAAAAAACACGAGTCCAAGCATTACGATAATAGTAAATCGTGTCAGACGCACTTTGTCAATAAAACGCCCCGCCCAGGTGATGGTAAAAGCACTAGCGATCGTTGCTCCTCCATATATTGAACTGAACAAACTATCACTAATTTCAAACGCCTCTTGGATATAAGGAACGTAAAGAGAGATAAGAAAGGTTTGCCCGAAACTGGACAAGAATGCAAGTAAAAAACCGAACCCAAGTAGGTAGCGATTCTGTTTGAGATATGTCGTAAGTTTTGACACGGCTGCAAAAATAGTGTTTTTGATGAATGCTGCTTATCAGTTTTCGTCGTGTATCTAAAGGAATTTGTTTTCTTTACAATCTGTCAGGATAAAATGCGTTAGTGCACCATGAGACTCTTGCTACTGCTTTGCTTTTTTGGACCAATACTGATTGGCGCTCAAACATGGTCTGAGATTGACCCTTTCCCTGGATCTTCCAGAGATGATGCAGTTAGCTTTAAAATAGGAGATACTGTATATGGTGGAACGGGTATCGAAACTGGATGGATAGCAACAAGAGATTTTTATGCATTTGATTGTACTTCTGAAAACTGGTTTCAGGTAGCGAGTATGCCAGCAGTAGAAGAGCGGCAGTACGCTTCCGGATGGAGTTACAACGGACAGGGATATGTCTTTGGAGGGAGAGCCAGTGGACAACATTTCAACGACTTATGGAAATATGATCCAGTAGCGGATAGTTGGTCGGAATTAACTGCTTTACCAGATATTGGGCGTTCAGGGGCACATTCTTTTGTCATTCAGGATGAGGTTTTTATCGTAGGCGGTCAAACCAACAACTCAGATGCAACAGATGAAGTTTGGAAGTATGATTTACCAACAGATACCTGGTTTCAATTGCAAGACTTACCCTTTGGAGGCCGTTGGCGGGGGACAGCAGAAGTGATTAATGATACAGCTTACCTGATAGCTGGCCGAACTGCTAACGGTCATTTTCCGGATTCGGTGTTTCGCTATCTTCCTTCAACAGATGAGTGGGAATTTGAGTCAACGACGCCATTTTCTGGACGTGCCTATTTGAAATCGACAGTGATCGATGAAAAAATGGTGATTTGCTTCGGACTGGATAGCTTAAATCAATCGCATAATGATGTGTGGCATTATGATGTGAATACCAATCAGTGGGAACAAGAGGTGAGTCTACCCGCGCTAAATCGTCGGGGAGGGCTAGCGTTTTCCCACAACATGACCTTGTATTACACCACGGGAATTGATCAAAATAATGACCGATTAACGCAAACCTGGAAACTGGAAAATGCCACTTCTGTTGAAAAACATAAAAACGACATAAGCTGGAAGGTATTCCCCAATCCAACCTCGGAAATCATTCATGTAAAACTCAACCCCACACTTATTCAAACTCAATTGCGAATCCTCGATATGAACGGTCAAATAATGCTTTCCGAATTCATTGAAGCGTCATCAA
>CAYFTH010000228.1:0-2257 GCA_964346075.1 uncultured Fluviicola sp.
GAGATTGCTTTCGATTTGATCCAGTTGTATGCCAAACGAAAAAGTCAATCGGGTTATGCTTACACCCCCGACAGCTATTTACAAACTGAGTTGGAGGCTTCATTTATTTACGAAGATACCCCCGACCAGTTGAAAGCCACGGAGGCGGTAAAAAAAGACATGGAGAAAGACACACCGATGGACCGGTTAATCTGTGGTGACGTAGGTTTTGGGAAAACTGAAATTGCGGTTCGGGCGGCATTCAAAGCAGCAACTGACGGTAAGCAAGTCGCTATTTTAGTTCCGACAACGATCTTATCGCATCAGCACCACCGTAGCTTTAAAGAAAGGCTGAAAGATTTTCCAGTTGAGGTCGATTATATTAATCGATTTAAGTCGCAGAAACAGATCACGGAAACCCTAAAAGAATTAGAAGCTGGTAAGATCGATATTCTGGTTGGAACACATAAGATTGTGAGTAAGAACGTTAAGTTTAAAGACTTAGGGCTTATTATTATTGACGAAGAACAGAAATTCGGCGTTTCCGTAAAAGATAAGTTAAAAACGCTTAAGGCTACGGTAGATACTTTAACGCTTACAGCAACTCCAATACCAAGAACATTGCAGTTCTCATTGATGGGAGCGCGTGATTTGAGTATCATCAACACACCTCCACCGAATAGGCAGCCCGTATTGACGGAAGTCATCGAGTTCAACGAAGAGATTATTCGCGACGCAGTTTCTTACGAGGTAACCAGAGGAGGGCAGGTGTACTTTGTTCATAACCGTTTAGAAAATATCAAGGAGGTTGCTGGAATGATTCAGCGCTTGTGTCCTGGTGTACGTGTTGGAATCGGTCATGGTCAGATGGAAGGGAAGCAACTCGAAAAGGTCATGATGGATTTCATAAACCATGAATACGATGTGCTTCTTGCTACAACAATTATTGAATCAGGAATTGATATTTCAAATGCCAATACAATCATTATCAATAATGCGAATAACTTTGGATTAAGTGACCTTCACCAGTTGAGAGGACGCGTAGGTCGTTCGACCAAAAAAGGGTTCTGTTATTTGATCGCGCCGCGTTACAACATGCTGACTTCTGAAGCGAAGAAGCGATTGAATGCATTGGTACAATTCTCAGATCTGGGAGCAGGATTTAGCATCGCGATGAAAGACCTCGATATCCGTGGAGCAGGAAACCTACTGGGAGGAGAACAAAGTGGGTTTATTGCTGATATTGGATTTGACATGTATCAGAAAATTCTCAATGAAGCGATCGATGAATTGAGACAATCTGAATTCAAAGAGGTATTTGAAGACCGCAATTCAGATAGCTTCCAAAAATATGTGCAAGACTGTATCCTCGAAACAGACTTAGAGATTCGTATCCCCGATGATTATGTCAATAATGTAGCGGAACGCTTATCCTTATATCAGGAATTAGATAATATCGAGTCAGAGGAAGCATTGCTCCTATTCGAAGAGCAGTTGAAAGATCGATTTGGACCTATTCCAGACGTTGTGAGAACACTGATTCAGTCAATGCGATTACGATGGAAAGCACAAGAAATTGGCTTTACAAAACTCGTGATCAAATCGGGGAAAATGATCGGTTATTTCCTCAACAACCCCGAACATCCTTACTATCAGAGTCCAATTTTCACGCAAGTGCTCAATTATATTCAAGGCAATCCTCCGAATGTAAAAATGAGTGAAAAGAACAATAAGTTGCGATTGATTTACAACGATGTAGAGAGCATCGAAAAAGCGTTGGAGGAAATCAGTGCCATTCTTCCCGAAAAAGTAGCTAGCTCATGAGTCCACAACCACTCAAAAGACACGAAGGGCTGCAGCCTTTAAGTAGGGAACATCATCAAGGATTAATGCTTGCGTTGAATATTGATAAAGGGATAAAAAAAGGTGTAGCGTTTGAACGGATCGCTCATTACATTCAAATACAATATGAGGAGTTACTGGAACCTCATTTCAAATTTGAAGAGGAGGAGGTGTTCGCTTTTCTTCCTCAAGAGAACAACCTAAGAAAGCTGGCAGAGAAGCAGCATTGCGCGATAAGGTCAACAATCATTAAGCTGAATAGTATTAAAGACTGCGGGGTTTTTGCCGATCAACTGCGAAAGCATATTCGTTTCGAAGAAAGAGAACTGTTTGAATTGATCCAGAAGCATGTAGATCCTGAAGAATTAAATCTGCTCAATGGGAAATGGGAGGAAAACTTGAGTTGTATGATTTGGGAAGATCGTTTTTGGGAATA
>CAYFTH010000229.1:0-2254 GCA_964346075.1 uncultured Fluviicola sp.
TCTCTACTCCCGCCGATATTGTCTTACCGACCACCAAGACTTACCCGGACTTTAGACTGAAGCTCTAACTTTCATATCATTTTCTTTTTTGCGGGAATATACCCCTTATTTATATCTAAATGAAATTCTCCCTTTAGTTAAATCGTATGGAGACATCTCTACTTTCACGCGATCTCCGGGTAATATCTTGATATAATACATACGCATTTTACCAGAGATATGTGCAGTAATCACGTGCCCATTTTCCAATTCCACACGGAACATCGCGTTGGATAACGCCTCGAGAATCGTACCATCTTGTTCTATTGGTGCTTGTTTCGCCATAACCATTTACATTTTTACATTCCAGATAATTCACCCTGCGATCGTCGTCCGCGGATCTTTGTACCTTCCATTAAACCATCGTAATGACGATTCAATAAATATGATTCAATTTGCTGTAATGTATCTAGTACAACGCCAACCATAATCAGTAATGAAGTACCACCAAAAAACAGTGCAAACCCATCACCAACTCCAAATTGTACTGCTATAGCCGGTAAAATCGCAATGACCGCCAGAAATACAGATCCGGGTAATGTGATTTTAGAAACTAATGTATCTATGAAACTAGCAGTCTCCTCTCCTGGACGTACACCAGGGATAAAACCACCATTACGTTTCATATCATCAGCCATTTTCTTAGGATTGATCATTATCGCTGTATAAAAATACGTAAACACGATGATCAAAAATGCCAACACCAGATTATACCACAACCCGAATATTCCAAATTGCTGCTCCGCAAACATTACTGGTACAGTCATGATTGCCTGAGCAAAGATAATCGGCATCACACCTGAGGCATTTACCTTAATAGGCAGGTAAGACCGGGCTCCTTGAGATGTTGAAGATGCTCCACGAGCACCTGCAACACGTTTGGCATAATTCATGGGAACTTTTCGTACCCCCTGAACGACCAGCACTGTCACCATCACGATCAGAACAAAAACAACTACTTCCAGAATTACGATAAGCATCGAATTCGAGACCGTTTCGGCCACAAATGATTGTGGTAAGCGTGAAATAATACCCACCGTAATTAACAAAGAGATACCATTTCCTACACCTTTATCAGTAATTCTTTCTCCGAGCCATACTGCAAACATGGCACCAGCTACGAGAACCAGGACCGACTGGGTCCACCAGAGCGGTGAATTCATAAATTCAGCAGGGATTGCATTTTTACCAGCCACATACAACGACAAATAACCAGGGGCTTGAACAGCACAAATAATAATTGTCAAGATGCGCGTGTAATTATTAATGCGCTTTCTACCACTTTCACCTTCTTGCTGCATTTTCTGCACAGCTGGAACGGCCATCCCCATCAACTGCATGATAATGGAAGCAGATATATAAGGCATAATACCGAGTGCCAAAAAGGATGCATTCGTAAATCCACCACCAGAAAGCAATCCAAGTAAGCCTTCGATTGTTCCAGCATCGGCACTTTCAGCGCCCAACTTGGCACTGTCCACGCCAGGAAGTACGATGAAGGATCCTATCCGGAAGACGAGAATCAGAGATAAGGTTACCATTAACCTTTTCCTCAGTTCTTCGACTTTCCAAATATTTTTAAAGTTCTCTATCAGTTTCTTCATTGGGGTAAAATAGTTTGCAAAGTTAATTAGATTTCTGTACAATCACCACCTTTTGCTTCAATTCCCGCTTTTGCGGAAGCAGAAAAGCGATGTGCCTTCACGTTAATCTTTGCATTCAACTCTCCTCTACCGAGGATTTTTACTTGTTCTCTGTTTCCTAGCAAACCGTTCTCACGCAAGACTTCTGGATTGATTTCAGAAATGTCCTTACGATCAATCAATTCCTGAATCACATCGAGATTCACAGCTTTGTATTCCTTACGGTTAATATTGTTAAAACCATACTTAGGAACACGTCTTTGCAGTGGCATTTGACCACCTTCAAATCCGATTTTTTTGCTGTATCCAGATCTTGATTTTGCACCATTGTGTCCTCGCGTTGCAGTTCCACCGTAGCCGGAACCTTCACCACGACCTATTCTACGCTGACGCTTCACAGATCCTTTTGCTGGAGTTAAATTATTTAAGCTCATTACTTTCTAATTTTATTGGATTAGTCAACTTGCTCAACCATATGTTGAACTTTAGCGATCATACCGCGGATTTGAGGCGTATCCTCTTTTTCTACGATATGGTTCATTTTTCTCAGTCCTAATGCTTTCACCGTATCT
>CAYFTH010000230.1:0-2225 GCA_964346075.1 uncultured Fluviicola sp.
ACTGACAAAAGTGAGTAATGCGAACCGAACAGCGTGAGCTCATGAACACCAAAAAGACTTACACTTGTGAATAAAAAGTAAATAATACGAATCAATCTGATAGATTATAGGAATAATAAACCTTAACTATTCTGATTACCCCTGTATTTAGGGGGAAGGTTGCATCATATCCTCAAAGCTTCATAAATTGATGGACGATCATCGCTTTACCAAGTTATCTGGCTCCCTTTAGATTAGTTGTTTTTCAGATTAATAAGTGTTGTTCTGTAGTTTTTGTAAACCCCTTCATCCTGAAGATATTACATACAAAAATGTAACAAAATAGGGGGTGTTTTTACAATATTTTGTAACAAAATAGGGGGTGTTAATCGGGTAAAGGAACAAACGCTTCCTCATCACCAGGAACTTTATCAAAGCGTTGCGCTTTCCAATCTTCCCGAGCTTTTTCAATCGTTTCTTTACGTGAGGAAACAAAATTCCAATGAATAAAGCGTTCTTCCGGGAAAGGAATGCCGCCAAAAATATAGACCGTCGATCCTTTTTCAATGGTGAAAGAGCACAGTGAATCCTGCTTGGCCACTAAGATTTGTTTCGAGCCAAACGTATGTTCACCTTTTTTGACATTGCCCTCCAGAATGTACAATGCTGATTCACCGTAAAGTGGTTCACCAAGATTGATCTCAGTATCTTCTTTTGCTTTAATCTCAATAAAATAGAGGTCGCTGTGTACCGGTACGGGTGATTTCTTCCCCAGTGCTTCTCCTGCGATCAGTTTATAATCAACTGCACCTTCGGACCAGGCTGGAATATCCTTTGCTTCTGTATGCGTAAAGGTGGGTTCATTTTGCTCCAGTTCTTTGGGAAGCGCCACCCATATCTGTAATCCGTGAACTTTCTTTTTTTGACCGCGTTGATGATCAGGTGTACGCTCGGAATGAACGATGCCTTTTCCTGCAGTCATCCAGTTCACCGCGCCCGGTTTGATTTCTATTTCCGTCCCCAGACTATCGCGATGAACGATATTCCCGTCAAACAAAAACGTTAACGTCGAAAGACCAATGTGAGGGTGTGGAGCAACATCTAAGTTCTCTTCCTCGCCTAGATCGGCTGGTCCCATGTGATCAATAAACACAAAAGGTCCGACATGTCTTTTTTTACGAAAGGGGAGGAGTCGTCCAACTAAAAAATCCCCAATATCGGCGGGACGTTCTTCGATGATGAGATCTATGTTTGACATCAGCGTTTTTACGGCAAGTTAGGAAAATTTTAAAAATATTGAAAAGGTTACCTCCTTGTTGTATAGCCGAATGGCCATGCGCCTCTAGGACACGGAGGAAAAAGATTTCCTAAAAAGCCTCGGAAATAGTAAAGTAGAATCCTGTTGTTTGATCGGAGGTGTAGGCATAGTCAAGTCGTACGTTAATTTTTCTTTCGCGGTCTAATCGAAACCTTATACCTCCTCCGACTGTGGTGTTAGTGTTTTTGATCTGAAGTGATGCCAGCGATTCTGAAACCACTGCATTTCCGGCAAAAGCGACAAATCCGAGTCTCCACCAAACAGGCATTCTGTATTCTGCTTGCCATCCCAGCATTTGTTTATCGCGATGATAACCTTCGTAATAACCCCGCATACGGCTATTTCCACCTATCATGGAAAGATGGAAAAAAGGAACGTTTCCGCGCATAAATCGACCATAAATATTGGTGGCGATGACGCGTTCTTTTTTTAGATCAAAGTAACGAATGGCGTTGATCCAGGTGAGGTCATACTGAAAATCACTACCAATGGCGGGATCAAATCGTTCATAGCTCGCCTGAATTTTATATCCCGTGGTGGGGTAAAAAATGTGGTCGCGGGTGTCATACTTGAGAATGGCACCCAGTCCTGATATGGTGCCACCTTCCGAGCCTGTGTAGGCATTTTGAATCAGTCGACCGCCAGCCTCTGTTTCGGTGATCTCAAAATCATCGAAAGTGTACTTAATACCTGCATAAAGTCCGGGAAACAATTGCCTGACCCCCTCGAATCGTATGCGGGGAAAATTGAGGGAATAGCGCTCTATTTGCTTCGGCTCTGTTCCGACACCCCAGAAATCGTAGAAATAGCGGTAATAACCCAGTTCTCCTGTAAAATTGTAGTTATTTTCTTGCAACCAGAAATCGTAATCGGCGTAGGAGAGTATCTGCTTTTCCAGGGTATAAGCACCACCCAAATTCACATCTGA
>CAYFTH010000231.1:0-2167 GCA_964346075.1 uncultured Fluviicola sp.
CTAGTTTTGCTTCGGCAAACAGATCTGCAAAATCAAGTGCGTATTCCAGTCCGCCCCCAAGGTTTAAGCCAAACTCCGAATCGCTGCTACTGCCACCGAAAGTTCCGAAACCAGTGTTTACCGATGGCACATCTATCGAAATTCCAGTTATGTTAATACCTGCAAGAGCGTAAACCAATAGACCATCTTCATCGAGGAAAATATAGTTACCATTAAAGTTGAGTTCCCATACGGTCAGATCAACATCTCCTTCACTTTTTGGAAAGTAGAATGTAAAATCTGCACCGGCACGAATTTCGGGTGTAACAGCGTAATAACCGTCAACACGAATACCTAAATCGTTGTCGAGGCCGGCAAAACCTACACCCGAACCAAAGGCCAGGCCTACACCGAGTTTTATATCGCCTTCTTCCGTTTGGGCCTCTGCTGAATTGAAGAACGATGAAGTTCCAAATAACAGGATGGTTACTAATAGAATCGTCAGTAGTTTTTTCATAGTGCTATTCTTATGTTAGGTTAGTTTTAAAAACGGGCATGATAGCCAGTTGTATATAATGCGTATGTCTTTCGACATATATACCAACAAATTTGCTTTTTTTTTACATGAGTTCAAAACCAGATTCAGAAAAAGAATCCAGGCGAGAAAATGCATCCCAAAGCAGCTTGCAGGATGAAGAATATGTAAAACAAGCTCTGAAGGGTGACCAAAGGGCTTACCAAAAATTGACGGAAAAGTATCGACGGCCGCTTCAGTACCATGTAAATAAAATGGTGAAGGAGTCGGAACAGGTCGAGGATCTCGTTCAGGAAGCATTTATTAAGGCTTTTAACAATCTCGACTCGTACAATTCGAGCTACGCTTTTTCAACATGGCTGTATCGAATTACTACGAATCATACTATAGATTACCTTCGCAAAAAGAAGCTGAAAACAACGTCGATTGATAAACCAATAAAAACACGCGAAGGAGAGATGTCTTTCGAGCTGCCTGATGATTATGCCGAGACGGATCGCCAGATTATTCGCAAACAGCGCAAGAAAATTATTACGCACGCAATCGAGAATCTGCCGGATAAATATCGCCAGGTGATCGAAATGCGTCATATTGAAGAACTTAGCTACCAGGAAATAGCGGACGAACTGGATCTGCCCCTGGGCACCGTAAAGGCACATATTTTCAGGGCGCGTGAGATGCTGTATAAATCACTTAAAGATAAAAAAGAGAATTTTTGAGGACTATTTGACCCGTATTTGGTAAAATTTTTTATGAGTATTACAAAATTGTATATTCGAAAAATGAAAAGCTGGATTTAGTTTTTCAGATTTGAGAGCAGAACATTTAACATTCATTAAACAGGTGACTCCATGGTAATAAGGATCAAAATAGCAGGCATTTTATTGGCATTTTTAACTCTATCAATTGTAGGTTGTTCAGATAGTTCAACGAGCGCTGACCAGCCAGAACCTCCTGCAGTTCCAGAAGCATTGCCTGCAAAAATAAACAGTACTGTTTTCGACAATAACAATCCTGTTGGTCAAGATTTTGCTCTTTTTAATGAGGCATCTGCTTACGCCGAAACTGCTGCAGCTCAAATAAACAACGGAACTGTCCTGGGGCAAGCCTACCTGGATTTCACAAGTTCAGCAGAAAGTAAATTTGAAGATGGTACATGGACGTGGTCATTTTCTTCTTCACAAAGCGGTTTTGATGTTTCTGTACGAACTACAGCTGAGGAGCTTCAAAATGCTTATGAATGGAATGTGTATGTAAACGGATCATTTAATGGCGAAACCGTGGATGAGTTTTCGTTTTTATCAGGTACTGTATCAAAAGATGGAGGAAACGGGAACTGGCGCTATTTTTCACCAGGTAATAATGATCAGCCAATACTTGAGTATCAGTGGGAAGTGATTGACGAAAATAATTCGTCGTTCTCAACTATATTTTCGGGATTGTCTGGCAATGATCAGCAGAAAATCGATTATTTTCAGGATGGCGCTGATAATACACTCACGTATACTGGTTTCGATTCAATACCTGATGTTGAGGTTTACTGGAATTCAGAAAATGGTACAGGCTATATCGATAAAGAAGGAGAAGATCGCCGTTGCTGGGATGAATCGTTTACTGAAACATCGTGCAGTTAATTGATCCGTATAGGTTGTA
>CAYFTH010000232.1:0-2130 GCA_964346075.1 uncultured Fluviicola sp.
TAACGGAAAAAGATATTTCCAGTTTTGTGGACCATACTGCTTCAACTCGGGATATTGAGAAGGATAGCCCAACGATGGTCGGCTTTGAAAAAATGTTGTCGAGTAGCTTGAATTTACCCGATGCACAACAAAAATCATGGATGGAGAATCAAGTTTATATTGCGTTGGGTAATTTTTTGACATTGTGCGCAGCTGAAGGGATCGATGCTTGCCCCATGGAAGGGTTTGATCGTCCAAAACTCGATCGTTTACTCGAACTGGAGCAAGATGGTCTGAATGCGGTCGTAATGTGTCCTGTGGGCTTTCGATCATCCGAAGATAAGTATAGCGAGGTGAAAAAAGTGCGCCGTCCACTCGATCATTTAGTAGAGGAACGATAAACACAATATTGATGAATAATTTTGATTATTACAATCCGACCAAAGTGGTTTTTGGTAAAGGAACGCATGAAAAACTGCCGAAAGAAATAGCACAGCACACCTCAGGGAAAAGAATTTTATTGACCTACGGTGGAGGCAGCATTAAAAAAAATGGTGTTTACGAGAGTGTCATTGATGCACTCCAGGACTTTAAAATTGTGGAGTTTGGGGGGATCGAGCCGAACCCCGAATACGAGACACTCATGGAGGCGGTGGAGCTGGCCAGGGAGCAGTCGGTGGATTTTGTTCTCGCTGTGGGGGGAGGTTCTGTTATTGACGGCACAAAGTTTATAGTCAGTGCTTCAAAATATCAAGGAGAACCCTGGGATGTCTTGGCGCAGAAAGAAGGTTCAAGCTTTAAAGAAGCCCTGCCTTTTGGTACTGTTCTAACCTTGCCGGCAACGGGATCGGAAATGAACTCGGGCGCCGTTATATCGCGAAGTGACCGCAAAGAAAAACGGACGATGGGCGGAGCTCAAACTTTTCCTAAATTTTCGTTTTTAGATCCGACTGTTGTCGCTACTTTACCTCAGCGACAACTAGCAAATGGTATTACTGATGCCTTTATGCATACGCTGGAGCAATACCTTACATACCCCACAGATAATTTACTGCAAGAGCGAATTGCAGAAGGAATTTTGTCTACGTTGATCGAGATTGCGCCACGTGTAATGAATGACCCATCGGATTACAAAGCAGCCAGTAATTTAATGTGGTGTGCAACGATTGCATTGAATGGTACGCTACGAGCTGGAGTCGCCTATGATTGGTCAACACACATGATAGGACACGAGTTAACTGCTTTGCATGGAATTGATCATGCGCGCACGTTAGCGATTATTGCTCCGAACCTATATCGGGTAAAATTCGAAAACAAAAAAGATAAATTGATTCAATATGGTCAGCGCGTTTTTGGCTTGGACGGGTCTTGTGCTGAAGAAGCCATCTTGCGCACAAAAACATTTTTTGAATCACTAGGCATCGAAACGCATATTTCTGCCTACACAGATGGTGCTGAGAAAACGCCTCAAATCATTGAAGAGCGTTTTGAAGAGCGTGGCTGGAAAGGAATTGGTGAGCGCGGTGATCTCACACCAGCAGAAGCCAAGTCAATCGTGGAAATGAGTATGTAAGGCCGTGTTTAGCTTCAATCATATGCTTTGGTTAACTGAAGAATCTGGTGAATGAACTGTTCGTTTTTTTTATAGGGATGAAGCCCAAATCAAAGGTGCGTGCTATCGTCATTTAGGGATAGAACATCGCATTTACCAATTGCATTGCCCCTTGTTTATCAATATAGTGTGTCGCGATCGCGTATTAGCCAATGCAACTTTTGATCAGAGAGAATCCAATTGTTATGTGTGCTTATTTTGATAATGCCCCAGTTGATTCCAGCCGACCATCATTCTTGTGGTGCTGATATCGACCCGCGAAAGGAACGTTCCTCGAACGTGAGTGCTAATAGTTGGTTTTCAACTGCTGCAAACACAGGTATAAGGATCTTTAGCTGATTAAGACCAAATATCCGCAGCACTCAATGCTGAAGATGCTCTTGCACCTAGCAATCTTGATTTAATCACTCTACCTGTGTTTTATTGCAGAATATAAGCGGAATTTTAGTACATGACAAAAATATAAACATCTGAAAATGAGTAAATTAATTCACTTTTTTCTTGTTTAAAACATTGGGAATCAGTATCTTAGAGGATGA
>CAYFTH010000233.1:0-2117 GCA_964346075.1 uncultured Fluviicola sp.
GTGTTGGTTAAAAGTTTCAGTTATGCAAAACAAAAAGCTAAGGAAAGCAAAAAAAAACTTCATACCACAATATGTACCAATGGTATAATAAGCAAAAATAAAGCATTATGGCTAACTCAGAATATAGCTAATATTTCTGTATCAATAGATGGCAATGCTGAAATACAGAACCTTCAACGTCCCTTGATTAATGGTTCAGGTTCATTTGATATAGTTGCTAAAACACTTGATTTGTTAAATGAGAATAAAAAACTGTATTCAATACGTTTAACAGCAACACAATATACTGAAGATAAACTAAGTGAAACAGTATATTTTCTTATTGAACGCTTTAACCCCAAAACAATATGTATAGAACCGCTTTTTTCATGTGGAAGATGTGAAACTACAGGTTGTCAAGCCCCGGAACAGAGCTTTTTTATTGCAGAGATGAAAAAAGTATATAAAATTGGAAACGATAAAGGCGTTGGAATTTTTTATTCCGGGAACAGAATTAACGGACTTACAAATAGATTTTGCGGGGCAATAGGTTCAAACTTCTTTATTACCCCGAGAGGTGAAGTTACATCATGTTTGGAAGTATCTCAACAATCTGATCTGCGCTCAAAAATATTTATTTATGGGAGATATAATTCTGTTTCAAGTAAATTTGATTATGATAAAGATAAATACAAAAGATTAAGTACTTTTATGGTGAATAACCTAAAAGGTTGTGAAGACTGTATTGCCAAGTGGCACTGTGGAGGTGATTGTATATCCAAAGTACCTGACCATAAGGATATTATTGGTAAGAGAAATACATACAGATGTAATATAAACAGGGAACTGCTAACATTTCTTTTACAAAAAGTAATGGATAAGCAAATAGAAGTAACACATTTAAAAACTCATTAAAATGAAACCAATTATCAAAAAAGTAGCTGATGTATCGCATCTTACTAATTATAATGATGAGGTTACATTAATAAACCGCCGGAACTTTATGGGAAAACTTTTTAAAGCTGGTGTATTGGTTGGTGTACCCAGTATAATACTTAATGCCTGTTCCAAAGAGGAAAGTATATTTGGTGATGATGAAGAAGAAACAGGTAACGGAAACCCTGTGAAAATTACAAGTCACGATCCGAAAAAGAGTACTTTTGACCTTACCGAGTCGAACGGAACGCGAATAAATATTTATTTTGACCGGCATATGGATAAAGACAGTGTATTAGAAGCATTTTCAATCAATCCCTTACCTCCAAAATATTCCGGACTATATTATGAAGATAATGAATACCATGATGATATAGCGAGAATAGAAGTACAATCAGAAGATGAATATCTAAATCCACTTGCGGATAATATAGAATATGTGGTGACATTGAAAGATACCGCTAAAGACAAAGAAGGTAACAGAATAGATGGTGATGAGGATGGAAAAGCGGGGGGTGACTATGTATTTACTTTTGCCACGGGAAAAGTTCCACCACCGGTTGTTGAAGAATATGAACCAACTGGTGAAACGGTTGAGCTTTCATCGCAAGGGCGAAAAAATACAAGCATAAAATTTAGTCATAAGATGGAAGAAAAAAGTGTTCTTGATGCTTTTTTAATTACACCAATACCATTAGAATACGAGGTGAAATACTATGATAGTTACAATCGTTTAGGGCTTATAAATAGTCCAGATGACACATTGCAACCTAAATATGCCCCAAACACGAAATATACGATAACTGTTAGAGGAACAGCAAGAGATTTTTATGGAAATTTTCTGGATGGTAATGCTGATGGTGAAGGAGGGGGTGATTTTTCTTTTAGTTTTATTACAAATGATTATGCCGAGCCCTGTTCATGCGAAAGTTACACGTGTAGCTGTGTTGGAGATCAATGTGGCTGTCAGGGGTACACGTGTACTTGCGTTGGATTTCATTGCCCATGTGAATATGCAGGGTGCCCTATGCATGGAGTATATTAGTTTATTTCGTTTCAAGCCCTTAGTGCTAACAACTAAAAACGCCCTGTAACATACAAGAATCTGAGCGGCCTGAACTAAATCCATTCCTGTATCTATGTTTTTTATTAACCATTATTTATCCTTAGGCATATTATCCACTTTGGTATTTACCAACTGG
>CAYFTH010000234.1:0-2083 GCA_964346075.1 uncultured Fluviicola sp.
GGTCTACATTCACCGTAAAGTTCTTCGCAAATAACTCCCATTACGAATCCGGCCAAAATTCCATCCTTTTTGCCAACTAAGAGAATGTATTTTGAATCTGATCGGATTTTGTTATAAGTTAATTTCATTTTCTCCAAAGAAGTCTGCTCATTCCAAAATTGTTCGAATAATTCAGCAAGGTCTGTGAGGTCGTCTTCAGTCAATTTTTCAATTTCCATGATTCCTCCCTATGAAAAACATACTAATGCATTTTGTTTTAGAAAAAAGAAGCACTTCTCTTTTCGAATTGGTTCTTTCTTTCCAAATAAATCGCATCTTGTGGGCAACTGGCCACGCAGAGACCGCAACCGTAGCATTTGGTGGGATTATAGTCTGCAACATTATTTTCAATAGTACGTGCATCAAAAACACAACGATCAACGCAAATACCACAATTCGAGCATAGCTCTTTATCCCAAACAGCAATGTATTCTGAAGCCGCTACTACTTCTTTTTTCCCATACTTAAGTAGAAGTTGAAGATCATGACAGCAACAACCGCAGCAACTACAAATCGCATATGGATAGTGTTCAGGGTCATAAAGCGTTAAATGAACAAGTCCATATTCATTGGCCTGGCAGAGTTTCTCTATTATTTCATCACTTGAAATCCTTCTTGCGATCCCTTTTCTAACTAGCTTATCTGAAATATCATTTATAAATATACATATATCCATGGGATTATTGCATCGTTTATAGTATGTTCGGCAGGCACATGGAGCAACAGAGAAGGCCCTTGCATCTTTCAACAATTTTATCACTTTTTCTGTTGGCAGAACCCATTGCATATTTTTCAAAGATTGAGCGACAGGTATAACTTTCGATGCAAATGGAATTTTTCTGTCAGAAAGCCATTCATCATATTTTGCCAACCTTTTTGCCAGCCATTCATCCATTATATTTTGTAACATTTTTATCCCTTAATGTGTTGTAGAATGGTTAATACTAATATTTCATCGAAAATCCGGTATCTTTATATTTATGGACAAGTTTTTAAGTAAGATATAAGGTCCCATTCATTTGTTTTTGAGATAGCTTTGAACCATTGCTATTCCCGCCTGATCGGGATGCAATTCAATCATGATCACTTTTTTATCTGGATTAGCGATTGATTTTATGCGGTCATAAACATAACTTGAGGCTATTACTATATCGCACTCTTTGAGCATTTCCTGAATGCCTTTTGAATCATCTAAACCCGCCCATATTTTTTTAAGTGATGATCCGCTGTCATAGATAATTTTTTTAAATAAGGTCTCTGTGCTGCGATAATTTGCGCAGGTCAATCCGACTGTCGAACCAGGCGGTAAAGTTTCGAGTGTTTTGAGAGCTTTCCAGTCAGGCTGCATTAAAATTCCTACCACTTCAGCAGAACTATTCGGTATTGCCGTTTTGAATTCTTCAAGATGATTGAACCCGCAGACTACCAAATCGAATGACTTCAGCGATCGTTTAATAGAGGGTAAGTTTTCTTCAACTTCCTGAATGAGCATTACTTCAGTACTTA
Source organism: uncultured Fluviicola sp. (assembly GCA_964346075.1). Taxonomy (GTDB): domain Bacteria; phylum Bacteroidota; class Bacteroidia; order Flavobacteriales_D; family Crocinitomicaceae; genus Brumimicrobium. Next base: position 1,546 of record CAYFTH010000234.1, read on the forward strand.
CCTCCAACTCTCTTTCAAGACATTCCGCCAGATGCTGTCCAGTTTCACGATTGCATTCCACTACGAGAATACGATGCTCATCGTTTTTAGCCTGTTTGTAGTATAGGCGACTCAGAAAGCGGTCAGCTACTTCGGCACGATTATATCCCATTCTTTCAGTCTTCCAGAGCATTTCATCAATGAGTTCGTTCAGGTTGTCTATGCTATTTGTTTTTTTCATATTTCTAACATAAGTCCCCGATCCTACCGAAGAGCTTAGCCAGCCTTCGTTTGTCAATTCTCGATAAGCAGCCCACGTTGTATTGCGATTTACGCCTATAGTTAACGCCAGATCCCGCGCTGATGGAACCGCTTCTCCGGGTTGTAGTTTACCTGATTCGATAAGGCTTTTAATCTGGTGTTTAATCTGTTCTTTGACGCCAAAGTGGGGCATTTTCTTCACTGTAAACTTCATAATTGTCATAGTGGCATATGACAATTATTTTGGCAAGCTTTTTTTATGATGTCACAAAACCTCCTCCGAGAAAAAAGAGCTTAA
>CAYFTH010000235.1:0-2076 GCA_964346075.1 uncultured Fluviicola sp.
TCATCCAGGTTGGTCGGTCTGGAAGGCATCAACGGTTTAGGTCAGAAAGTCTCTACGTTTTTTCAGGGCAAGCCTGAAAAAAAACTCTTTCAGAGGATTTGGGACAGTACAAATATGTAACTTTCAGACATGAAAACAAAAGATTCTCTCACAGAACATTATGAACCTTTACTGGAAGGCTCATATGATTGTATTGATCGTATAGTTCTGAATGCTTATATACCCATGCTTATGGTTCCTGGTGGGGTGAGAGTTTGGTATCGCGACATGAAGGGCAGTGATACAGGATTAACCACTGCAACCTTAATGCAGTTCGCCGGACGTTTTAGCAGGCGCGTGCAATCTTTTTCCAAACAACGAAATATACCTCTTGTATACTTTTCTTCAGGTGAACGTAAACATGAAGAAGCTGAAAAGTTGATTCCCAAAGACAAGTCATTTACAGGCATCTTTGCAATTTTCGTAGCACGAGCACCAAGTTTATTGTGGGAGGTTAAAGAATTTGAGAATGGCTCGATTGACATACGACGAAAAAAGAAAACCTCTTTAGTGAATCATTATTTCTTTCACATAATAGATAAACAATGGGGTCATATTACAGTTCGCATGTGTGCTCATCCACCATTTACCTGTAATATTATACTCAACGGTCATGAATGGGTTGAACGACATCCAAAGTATGGAAAATTAGATGCCATAAAAGAAAGCAATTGTTTTACATTATATAATAATGGAGAAGAACTGACTCAAATTGCAGACACCTTGAAAATCAACGGGCAATTTGAGCAGACCTGCCAAAGGTGGATTTATTCCTGCTTGTGGTTTGTCATGGACAAGAAGCAGCAGAAAGTCACGGGCATAGAATATAAGTTTTCGATCTACCAGATTGAGTACAGCCGAAATTTATTGTTCCAGAGAGGACGCCAGATGGACGAGGTCTATCAAAAAATCATAGATTCAACAAGGGGTCGCCTGGACATAAAAAGAGTGAAAACGATATTTGGTAAAAAGAACCGTCCGTATAAGCATAAATCCGCAGCCGCTGCTCCCGAAGTACGTATCGAGACACCTGATTACAATATGACTATCTTTAAAATTCATTTTGGCAGGCTTACAGTCAAATTGTATGATAAAGGCGAACGTACTTTACGAGCAGAGGTGGTTGTGCATAACACCAAAGATTTAAAATGCAGACGAGGAGTTGAGTCATTTGGAGAGATTGTTGAAAAACTGGAAACAATCATGAGAAGTTTTCTTTCCAATCTTGATTATGCTCACATTGCGACTATTAGTGAAAAGAGTATTGAAGAAATATCAAGCCCTTCTCAATCAGGTGCAAACAGATTAGCAGGTATCGACTTTAATAAACCAAGGACAAAGCAGGTGGCCATTGTACTGCTGGCATTATCAATGAAGCCTGGTGGATTTACAAGTAAAGACCTTGCAGTTGAAATGGGCAAAAGATTTATTCCTGAATATTCAACTCGAAATGCTTCTTATGACATCAGGAAGTTCAGAGGCAAAGATATGGTTATGAGAATCCCAAGAAAAATTACATACCAGTTGACAGAGGAAGGGATTAAAACCATTGCAGGAATACTCTGCCTTATGACAAAAGGAGCACCAGTCCTATTATCTGTTGTTACCAGTTCATGGAAAAAACAGCAAAAGGAAAAACTATCCCAAATGGATCAATACCTTTTTAACATTCAACGACATTGCGAAAATATAAGAACATTACAAAACATGAAATTAACTGCATAAACTAACACCATCCAACTTAAACAACATGTTGGTTAGTTTACTGCGCTAAGCGCCTAAAAACCTGGATACATTTCCAATTGTTGGATCAACATACTTTGTTACTTTTTCCGAACTATCTTCATTTACAGAACTGCAGCCAAGAAGCAGAAAAACAACTGATACTTTAATCAAATTTTTAATCATGATTGCTTTATTTATATGTTTGGTGTTTAATTTATTTTTAATGACTATTTCTATTTTGACAGGCTCAATGTAGAACGTTATACCTGCCTGACGGCTTATAAATAAAGATTAACTATTTGTTTTGATACA
>CAYFTH010000236.1:0-2024 GCA_964346075.1 uncultured Fluviicola sp.
CGGGATGCGGACAGGAAATTCCTATCAAACGCATTTTTATTCGACCGGAAAGTCGTTATTGCGTCCGTTGCGCTCAATGATTCTTGATGGATTCATTTTTTATATTGCGTTCATCGTGAATACGAATTGAAGAAAACTTAAAAGAGAACGATTCAATCCTTTATAGTCCACCTTGTTTGTTCCCAAATCTTACTGTAAGGCATGCGATAAGTTCCCGACAAAATTTATACAATCCCACGATAATGTGTGGTAATCTATAAAAACAAGATATAAGTTATGACAAAAGTAGCAGTGATTGTATTTGCCGATTCAGAATCTCATGCAGATATGGGAAGAATTGCCAATGCCATTGAAATGGTGAATGAATTTAACGATGAAGGAGACGAAGGAAAATTGATTTTTGACGGCGCTGGAGTGACCTGGCCGGGGAAATTGGCTGATGAGAATCATCCGCTTCATGGTGGTTTCCAGGCAGTAAAAGAAAATGTGCTGGGAGCGTGTTCATTTTGCTCCAAGGCCTTTGAGTCTGTAGATGGAGTTAAAAAAGCCGGAATTCCCTTTCTCGAAGATTATAAAGGCCATCCCAGTGTTAGAAACTTAGTGAAGGACGGCTATACTATTATCACAGTTTAATAGAATTAACCCGCTTATAACAGGATCGTTACTAATTTAGTAATTGTCCTGTTTTACTAAACAGAACAGTTACAAATTATAGAATGATGATAAAAATTATATCGAGTACTTTTATTTTACTATTGCTGACAGGTTTAAACGCTTGTGCTCAAGAAGAATATAAAACAGTTGAAGAAGCAGAGGGTCTTGAAGTCGGTGCAACTGTTACTGATTTTGATGCAGTGGACCAGGATGGAAATACATTCAGCTTGAAAAACACGCTGGCGGAAAAGAATGTTGTTGTTATTTTTTACCGGGGTCAGTGGTGCCCGATATGCAATCGTCATTTGAGTAACTTACAGGATAGTTTGTCCTATTTAGAGGATAGAGGAGTTAAGGTTGTAGCTATTTCACCTGAAAAACAACAAAATTTAAAGAAAACACAAGAAAAAACCGGAGCATCGTTCACCTTGCTATATGATGAGGATTACAAAATTTCACAACAATTTGATGTCCTTTTCCGACCAGATGAAAAAACAATTCATGCCTACAATGAACGCCTGGATGCCAATCTCGCTGAGGCTCATTCCGATCAATCTCAGCGATTACCGGTACCCGCAACGTTTATCATCAATCAAGAAGGTAAAGTGGTATGGAGACATTTCGATCGGGATTATAAAGAGCGTGCTTCCGTAGCGCAGATCATTGACAATTTGCCGTAGGGAAGGTTTCTTAGATACTTAACACGTTCGACAGCTTAGAAACGTTCGGCTTTTTACCTGTCCAATGGAACAGTTGTAGCTAAGGAGAAGAAACCTTTTGGAAACCACTGACTGCCACATGTTTTCTTAGGAGCTGTTAATAACATTATCAGTTACCCTTAAATTCTTTTAGCGCAGCATTCAAAAAACCTAAAAACTTCTTCTCCGTGTTTGTTTCATGGTCTGCTGTACGAATTACTTTGTTTTCACTATCCAAAACAACAAAAAATGGTTGTTTTCTATTCTCGAATCGAGAAATTTGGTAATAACTATTTTTGTGTCCGATTGTTTTTAAGGTGAAATTTCTTCGATTTCCAAGTTCCACTTCCTCAACTTCTGCTTCCCGTAAAGCAGTTTTGTCGTCAACATATAGGGGTACGAAAATAAAATCATTCACGAATAAATCGACTATCGAAGGATCAAGCAAAACCGATTGTTCAAGTTTTCTACAGTTTACTGAGTTATGTGCAGTAAAGTATAATAGCACGGGTTTCCCTTCTTCTAAACTTAGATTAATCAAACTATCCTCATGAATTGCTATTGATTTTAAAAATAGGTTTTCCCATTCTGTTCTGTACTTTTCCTCATTTTTAGATTTTTCCTGTTCAAGTTTCTGGTAAAATCCAGGGAGTAGATATGCAACAGTAGTAG
>CAYFTH010000237.1:0-2009 GCA_964346075.1 uncultured Fluviicola sp.
TCAGACTGGCACATTTTGACCGAAATGACTGGCATAGTCAGACCGAAATAGCCAGGCAATACAAACTTGCCAAAAGATAACCTAAACGGTTTGTTCTTAAAAGTGAATATGGAGTTTGATTTTCTTAAATATTCAAAACTAAGTAAATCTAAGTAATGTTATCAAAATTCTTAAATTCAAATTCGTACTACTTGTTTATTGCTATTTTGCTTTTGGGTTGTACGAAGCAGGATTATCCACCTCCAATGCAAACAGGAAGGCAAGTCTTAGTATATATGATTGCCGATAACAATCTTGATTATTTTGCTGTAAGCGATATTAATGAAATGGAACATGGCATGTTAAATCTTGGTGGGATTACAGGTGAGTTACTCATATATATTGACAGAGGGAACAATGGAAGTCCAGCACATCCTTATTTGATGCGCATTATACCTGATTCTTCTCAACAAGTAGTATCAGAAATAATAAAAGTTTATCCCGAACAAAATTCTGCTGACCCAGCAGTTTTGTCAAAAGTGATTATAGATGTAGATAATATTACTGATGTTCCTTTTGAATCAAGGGGACTGATAATGTGGTCTCACGGTAATTCATGGTTGCCTCCTGAGGTATCATTATATTCTGATAGGGATAAAATACTCGATACGACATCAGTTAATAATAGACTTAAATCATTTGGATTGGATGAAGACATAAGTAATTCAGATTACTACGAAGAAATGGATGTAATTGAGATGGCAAATGTTTTATCTCCATACAAATTTGATTTTATCTTGTTTGACGCTTGCTTTATGGGGGCTATAGAAGTAATATATGAACTCAAAGATGTTTGTGATTATATTATTTCTTCCCCCACGGAAATCCTATCAGCGGGTTTCCCATACGAAGATATTATTCCTGATTTGTTATCAAGCAATTTTAATGCATCATTTGTTGCAGAAAAGAAACATGAATTTTATTCTGAGCAGAAAGGGATATTAAGGTCTTCAGCTATTTCTGTTGTTGATACAGAGAATCTATCCCTATTAGCTTCTTTTTTTAAGGATATATTTCTTGTTTCAGTTGGCTCTATTGATATATCTGAGAAAGATGTGAAATTTAACGTTGACAGTTTGCAGCAATTTGACAGGCTTTATGCTGAGTTTTTGTTTGATATGTATGACTTTACTATGCGGGTCTGTGATAATAATGATTTGGCGGACTTAAAGCGAGAGTTTAATACAATTTGGCAAAAATCAGTTGTTATGTCTGCGCATACACCTTATATGTTTGGTACATTAAGTTTAGAAAACTGCAATGGCCTATCAATGTATTTACCACAACAATATGAATCAAGAAAGGATATAAATGAATATTATAAAAAATATAAATGGTATAAAGAAAGTGGTTTGTGTAATGCAATCAATTGTGATTAGTCTGGCTCTTAATTCTTGTGAGAAAGCGGAAGTAGAACCTAAGGAGTATTCAGTGATTGTAACCAATAGTTATTTTGAAAGAATTGATTCTGTGAATCTTTCAACTTATGAACTAAAATCTATTGAGATAAGTAAAAGTAGCATCGAAATAAATTTAAATAAAGGTAATTATCCGTTTACCTTTATTTCAGCTTCGGGTTTGGGCTTTGAATCTACTGTAGCTATAAAAGGTTTGAGAGAAAATCTACAAATTATAGTAAACGAAAATGGAGAAATAACAATAGAATAATGTTCAACCCTTCGCAACCATACACATTGCCAAGTCGCTCAAAAATGCCAGCACACAAACCTAAACCTGTCAAAGAGTATGGCTGCCCCAACACACGGACGGACTGCAGAGAATAAAGTACTAAAACACAACATCGTATATAAAACATTTGGCAATCAGTATGTTATCCAGCGTTTTAGCTCGTATCAAAAGTACTTGTAACTTGACAGGAAAGTGCTTCGAATCGCCAAACGACACCATACACGTATACGTTGTTGCGACGCGAGGTCGCTCTATATAATTGTTTTACAGGGCAATGGCCC
>CAYFTH010000238.1:0-1984 GCA_964346075.1 uncultured Fluviicola sp.
CTATTGGTTGTCTTTTATCTGGTGGTTTAGACAGTAGTATTATCGCATCTATTCTCGTTAAATTACTTGGTCCTAATAATGTACGTACCTATTCTATTGGTATGGAAGGTTCTACAGATTTATACTATGCACAAAAAGTCGCTAACTTCCTTCAAACACAACATCATCAAGTAACTTTCACACCTAAAGAAGGTTTTGACGCTATTCCTGATGTTATTCAAACTTTAGGAACTTGTGACATCACAACTGTTCGTGCCAGTGTTGGTATGTATCTTATTAGTAAATATATCAAAGAAAATACACAAGATCGCGTTATCCTTTCAGGAGAAGGTTCTGATGAACTATTCTGCGGTTACCTTTATTTCCACAATTGTCCATCTCCTGCAGAAGCTGATAAAGAAAGTTTACGTTTGATTAAACAATTACATGATTATGATGTGTTGCGCGCAGATCGTACAGTTTCCGTTAACGGATTGGAATTACGAGTACCGTTTCTTGATCTAAAGGTTATCGAAATAGCATTATCTTTGCCATCCGAACAGCGTATACCAAGAGAAGGATTAGAAAAGAAAATTTTACGAGATGCGTTTAAGGATTACTTACCAGAAGAAATTATTAATCGTCGTAAAGATGGCTTTTCTGATGGTGTATCTAATACTGAAAAATCTTGGTATCAATATATTCAAGAATTTGTTGAACCTTTAGTAAGTGATGCTATATTTGACTCGAAAAGATTTCCTAATAAGGAAGCTATGTATTATTGTTTATTATTTAACAAATACTTTAAGAATTTAGAAATAAATCCAGCATATTGGATGCCTAAATGGACAGATGTGAACGATCCATCCGGTCGTTTAGTTGAGGCATTTCAAAAGAGTTGTTTTATTCAAGAGGAAGATCTCCCGAACAAAAGCATGACCAGTCATGTTGCTATTTTTGGCGGGCAAGTGATACAAAAATGGGACATGGTACTCCGTAATATACGTCAATCAAAAGACACAATTTGGCTCCTAGCTACAAAAAATCAGAGAGCAATTCAGTATTTAGGTGCTGTGGATCATAATGGGAACTCCCAAACCTCAAGAGGAGGGTCTGGGTCGGGAGACCCTGGTTCGGTAAGGGGAGCTCTGGCGACCTCAGAACCTCAACTTCCTCTTCCCGACCCAATACAGAACGTCCATCTGGTTCTTGGAACCCAACTAATGAGCCCTAATAGACTCCCTGAAGTACCGTCAGGGAAGAGAAAGGGAATTATTATATTGGATGATCTACTGGATCCATACATGGAACATGTACATAATACTATATATAACACGAAGAGAGATGTATCAACAATCATAGTAGATCACTACATTCCCAATCTGGAACCCAATGATGTATATATTATGAATGGATATGATCAAACCAAGGTCTCCAATACTCTGAATAGAGTTAGGGGAGCAAATGTAGATTCTGTATTAAAATCTCTGGATTTCTCATCTCAGAGTATAATATATAATGTGACAGAAGGATCGAACAAAGCCAATGCAATCACACAATAATCTGTCAGTAGATTAGGTATTTTCATTCTTGATAGTAAAATGAAAATAAATATAAACTATTATATTGGAATAATTACTATGACATCTATAGAAAACAAAATGGAAGAAGGTAATAGCGAATCACAATTAATGATTCAAGAGGAGGGTCTCCCGACCCAAACAGATTCCCAAACCCCACAAGATGATGACAAGTTTAATATTACAGATCAGGCTGAATTATTGATGAATCATAGTGTAGATAGATCGTCTTATAAATGTTTAGGTATTTGTACATATCCAGCAAATTGTAATTGTTGTTACGATCATTTACATGAGAGTAGGTATATTATAATTGTCTTAAAGAACATATAAAAAATGAATACATAAGAGATAACAAAATTGATCTACCATTTATATCACCAATTAAAAAATATTGTCGTTGGTGTTGTAGATGTATTCAACTT
>CAYFTH010000239.1:0-1971 GCA_964346075.1 uncultured Fluviicola sp.
GTAATTGTTTTACTGGAGAATCATGATTCGAAGCGCAGCGAAGAACCGCGAAGCAAAATTGTAAGATCGTAAAATCTTCAAACTGACGATACATTCCTTATCCTTACTCCGTATTTCTCGTCAGCAGAAAAATTTCTCGTCAGGGAATAAATCTCATTTCGCAATTCCCTTGCCAACTGCCAGACTTCAAGTTTTTCAAACGAATAGGTATAGTATTGTTTATTGTCCACTCTCTCTCCTCTCTTTGATTATATTTATCGACAATTTGACTATTCTCAATGTTACATCAAACTACAAATATCAATATCAAAGATGCGACAATTTCACGATTTGTCAATTCGACGATTCAACAGTTCAACAATTCAACAGTTCCTCAATGAATCATTATCAAGGGCAACTTAGATCGTTACCCAACTTAATTATCTATGATTCTATCACGTTTCAACAGTACTACGCCTTAAACACCTGCCCGTCTTTTGAGCCCACTTCTTTCATTGCGTTACGCGTATCGACGATACAGTCTGACCACTTGGCAAGTTCTCTATAATCGATGTTATCATGATCTGTAGAGATCACAACAGCATCAAAATCACTAATGATCTCTTCGGCCCACTCGACTGATGTGCGGCCTGCATACTGAGAATACTCTCGTGATGGTTTAATTTCAGGAACGTATGTGTCAAAATAGGATACGTCTGCCCCCATCTCCTCGTACAGCTCCATGAGCTTGTATGTGGGCGACTCACGGTCGTCATCAACGTTAGGTTTGTACGCAAGACCAATCAGCAGGACTTTACTCCCATTGAGTGATTTTTTGTGGTAGTTCAGAGCTTCAAGCGTACGCTGAACCACATATCTTGGCATATTGGTATTGATTTCTCCGGCCAGTTCGATAAATCGGGTGGGCTGCTCCACCTCGCGCGCTTTCCAGGTAAGATAAAACGGATCAATAGGTATACAGTGTCCGCCGAGGCCCGGACCCGGGGTGAATTTCATAAAGCCAAATGGTTTTGTACCCGCTGCATCCAGCACTTCGTGCACATCAATACCCATTGCCGCATAAATGACCTTCAGTTCGTTAACCATTGCTATATTCACCGACCGGAATATGTTTTCAGTCAGTTTTACTGCTTCTGCAGTTTTGGTGTCGCTAACAGGAACGGTTTGAACAATGGCCGTATCGTACATAGCACAAGCCAACATGAGGGCTTCATTTCCGTGGCCACCCACAACTTTTGGAATCTTGGATGTATTAAAATCAGGATTTCCGGGATCTTCACGCTCCGGACTATATGCCACATAAAAATCTTCACCCGATTTTAGTCCGCTTTTTTCTTCAAGAATCGGAATGATCAGATCTTCAGTAGTGCCGGGATACGTTGTAGATTCAAGAATCACGAGCTGGCCTTCGCGAAGATGTTCTGCGACCGTACGTGTGGTTTTCTCTACATATTCCATATCCGGTTCGCGATGGTGATTCAGGGGTGTTGGCACGCACATGAGAAGTGCATCAGCTTCCGGCATCCTGGAAAAATCGGTTGTAGCATCACATATATCACTTTTGGCAAGTTTTCCCATCATCTCATCACCAAGATGCTTGATGTAGGGTGTACCATTCTTAACACAGTCAACCTTCTTTTTGTCGATATCGAAACCTAAAACCGGCATTCCTTTTTTATGGAATGTCCACATAAGTGGCAGGCCTACATATCCAAGCCCAATTATGCCAACTGTAAATGTTTTATTGTTAATACGCTCGAGCTGCTCAGATAGTCCCATTCTTTAATCTATTTTTTATGAAGTTGATGCGGTCGCAAATATACATACCCAAAAATTGATTTGGAAACCAATAAGGGTAATTTATTAGGTATTTATCGTTCAGATTTACGTATTTGTTAAATTGAAACTAAAGATATCTCGTATTCTATATTTAATGTAGTTCCAATTGATAAAGAAATTGATTGTCCACGA
>CAYFTH010000240.1:0-1948 GCA_964346075.1 uncultured Fluviicola sp.
AACTCATAACCCTGCAAGTCAGTTTTACGTTTTTTCCGTTGAGCAGGTTGATAACCCAAAAGGTGCATATAGCGGACAAAAGCTTGTAAAACTGGTAAGCAGGAAAGCAGCGGCTAGTACCATAAGTACAATACCAATTGTTCCTGTTATGACATTTGTAAAATAGAGTATCGCAAAAACGGCAGCGAGAATAGTTCTTATGAATCTGTCGGCTGTGCCCATGTTCTTAGTCATTGTTCTGTTTGTTTAAAGTTTATTGTTTCTGAGTAAGAAGAAGCGCATTGTGTGAACAAATAATAGCGCCTCACAAAGCAGTTTCCTTCTTTATTGTCTACCAACTTAAATGCCTAAATGGTATAATTCAGTGACTATAGTCACTAGTATAATATTTTTATGCCGCTTGATTGCTGTTTTACTTTCCCTTCATTTTCCAGCTTCTTTATAACTCTGCTCACTACCTCTCTCGCCGTACCTAAATCATTTGCAATCTCCCGGTGCGACATTTTTATAGGATTTTTATTTAGCAGTTCAGCCTTTTCCCTGAGATAATCATAAAGTCGCTTGTCCATTTTGTTAAACATAACCTGCTGAATTGTATCAAGCAGTTCGCTATATCGCAGGTTGTATTGCTGGAAAAAGAGGGAATTCAGATCTGGATATTGATTTATCCAGCCTGTTATTTTTTCAATTGGAAGCAAGAGGACTGTAGTATCCTCTTCAGTTTGAGCGTACACATTACTCGGCTTATTTTTTAAGCCCGCCGCAAAAGACATAATGCAGCTTTCATTTGGTTTTATATAGTACAAGAGCAAGTCTCTCTCCTCATACTGTTTGAACACTTTGATCAGACCGTGCAGCACAATGGGAACAACTGAAACAAATTGCCCCTCACGTAAGATTTCAGTGCCTTTGGGAATATCTTTTTGCATAGCACTATCTGTAATTTCAGAAATCAGATCCGGTTGTATATGAGGGAATACCTGTAAAAGCTGCTTTTTTTTAATCATAAATTTTGATCCGTGTTTTTTTCCATAAAAGAGTTTTCATTAGCAGGTTTCTTCAACTAAAAAAGCAATTCATGAAACACAATTATTCTTTGATAAATCACTTTATTTTTATGAATATACAGTTAGTAGTAATTATTTTTTAAAACCAAATATCTGCTCTTAATCTTACAAGGATATCTACATTTTGATAACAAAAACGGTTGCTGAGTTTGGCTATTAAGATGCGAGTCCAACAGGATGAGGACAATAAATCAAATAAATTCTTATGAAAAAGTATCCTTTCTTACTCACAATATTGGTAACGACCTTACTATTCATTTCTTTTTCATTCCAAGGTTGTGGAAGCAGTGAAGAAAATTTAAAGGCGGATGAAGAACAGGAGATGGACCCTTATCTTCAACAATTTATGGAGCGATTGACCCCATTTGAACAGAAGCACGGCATTGGACCGATAACTGAAAGGATTGAGATTGATGATGAAATAAACGAAGAGATGGTGATGCGCGGACGTGAGATCTATACAATGAAATGCGAGGTTTGCCACGCAATGAATGAAGAATCAGTTGGCCCGTCATTGGGAAATACTGTTGAACAGAGAAGCCCCGAATTTATTATGAATTTTATGCTTAACCCGGGAGAAAATGTGTTAAATCACCCCGTTGGATTGGATCTGCTTGCGGAACATAATGTTCAGATGCCATACAGAGATGTCACCCGGGATGAGGCAAGGGACGTTTATGAATTTCTGCGCGACTATTATGGATCTGAGTGATATACGGTTAGGTACTGCACCTGAAGCCGATATTGTTGCTAGAGATCTTAACTTCGATATCGATAAGTCTGTGTACCCAATATTGGGTTCCACGACCTCGCGACTTCTACCCTTTTTAGAAGCCTCGCATAGTCTGTGAGGCTTCTGTTATATCTGAGTGAGTTCTACT
>CAYFTH010000241.1:0-1940 GCA_964346075.1 uncultured Fluviicola sp.
TCGAAAGAATGAAATCGTTGCGTGAACAAGATACACAGACCATCGAAAAAGAATTAAGGCGCGAGAATGATCCGCAAACGATAGCGCAACTGTTAGAGCTAAAACTGCATTTATTGTGAGTAACGGAGCGTTGAAATATTGCCTTTTGGTCTTCTTGATCCTGTTTGCTTCGAGGGGCATAGCGCAAGAACCCGCTGCTGAAAGTGTTTTTGAAGATCCGGGCAGTGAACTGTGGCTGGGAGGATATGGTAGTTTTCGATTGACTGATAAACTATTTTGGTCTGGCGAATTGCATCTGCGTAGCGCTGCAAAGGGAGATGTTCCGTTGGTAGGGTATCTGAGCAAAATCTATAATCGTCACGGATTAACTTATGTGCACTCTAAAAAGTTTTCAGCTACCTTAGGTGGAGTATTGCGTTTAAATGTATCAAAATTTGGAGGTGACGATCCATATCAGTTAATCGCTCCAGAACCCCGAATTTGGCACCAATATGTTTTTGCTATCCCGTTTGAACGATTTATGGTTTATCATCGGATTCGAATCGAACATCGATGGAGTAAGCCCAACTTGAAAGATGCTGATTTTATCTACCGCAACCGATTTCGCTACTTGATCAAAATGAAAATTCCGCTCAATAAGAAAAAGCTGGTGCCTGGAACGTACTATTTTTCACCTTATGTAGAATTGATCATGCAAAGTGGAAAAACAATTGCTGGAAATCCGATGGAAGATTTACGCATTTATCCGCATGTGGGTTATATCTTAAACCCGAGAGTTTCTTTTTCCGCAGGCTTAATGTATACGACCGGACAGTCGTCGACAAATGGTCAATATTATCGCAGGAGGTGGGTGCCTCGAATAAATACGTATATTTCACTGGATTTTCGTAAGGACGAGTTGAAAATTCCTGAAATAAATACGAATGATTAGCGTTGAACACCTATAGCTATAAACGATGAACAGCATTAGTGACAAAAGTGTAAGAAGAACGAGACGATGGTTTATCGGTTATCTATTACTTTCCGTATTCTTTTTTGCGGCGTTGTTCTTTTTCGATGGTAATGAAGGAAAGAAGTTAAAAGATCAGTTGGCATCCGCTGAAAATAAAGCAGCACAACTCAAAGAACGATTAGAAACGTATGAATCGGTAATCAATACCACCACGCATTCTGATTTACCGGAACTTGACCAGTTAAGTACTGCTATTGATGAGTTACGTGATCAGGCAACACTCAATAAACTGCAAATAGATTACCTCAACAGTTATCACCAATTGGTGCAATCAGTTCGGGATTCCATTGTAGCTATTCGGACTGATGAAGAAAATGATGAGCAAAATGTATTTTTATTGCGGCAGGAAAAGAAGCAGATAAAGCGCGAACGCGACTCGCTTGAAAGTCAGTGGCGCAAAAAGAAAATGAACCTGCAGAATCGATTGCGAAACCTTCAGCACAAACTTGATCAAAAAAAAGAGCAACTGAAGGAAAGAGAAAATGTTCAAGTAATCACTTTTGAGAGTAGTAAAGGGAAAAAAGTTCACTATTTGGGAGAAATCGAAAACGGAAAAGCCAACGGAGGAGGTATCGGTATTTGGTCAACCGGTGGAATGTATCAAGGCGACTGGAAGGACAACCAACGACACGGAGAAGGACGTTATGAATGGTCCAATAATCATGTTTATGAGGGTGAATTTAAAAATGATATCCGAGAAGGAGAGGGCACATATTATTGGCCGAGTGGTGAACGCTACGAAGGTGAATGGTCCAACGATCGAAGAAACGGTGAGGGCACGCTGTACAACAAGGATGGTAATATTCAGTACGAAGGAAAATGGAAAAAGGATGAGATTGTGAAGCAGTAACAACCAATGCTGAGCCATAATTGATCGTCAACCTATGGGGAAAAAGGAGGCTGAGGCTCACAAAGTTGAAAATGATCG
>CAYFTH010000242.1:0-1856 GCA_964346075.1 uncultured Fluviicola sp.
AATGCCTTTATCTTCCACATAAAGCTGTAAAAGGTGAGACCATGCTTTCTCTTTGCCTTCATAGAGACCACCTAATGTAATGATGGTAACATAGTCTATCGGTTTTGCTGACCCCTTAAGTATTTTTTGAACTCTTACTAAACTAGCTGTATAGATTTCTCCATCTTGTAGATAAGTTTGGGTCTCAATTACTTTTCCTTCAACGATTAGTGAAGATTTTGCAATTTTTACATTTATGGGTATCTCATAAAGTTGCCCTTTAACTAGGCTCGTAGTAAGTAATAGAATAATGACTAATGTTTGTTTCAATCTTGTCATGATTTTGAGGTTTATTTTGAAACAATGATGCCTAACGGTCAAGTATAAGAGCAGTAGCGGTTTAAAACACACTTACTTTTCGGATTGCAATATACTTATTTAAATACAAAAACGGTTCGAGTTTACACCCAAACCGCTATTGCTTTTATACAATGTTATGGGCTGCCTTTTTAAATCATTCATTTTTTAAATACAGTTGGGGCACCATCCAACTTGCTTTTTGAATAAATAAGAGCAGTTTCTTCGTTTTTCATAAAAGGTGTTTCTTTTCCATCTTTTTCTTTAAGGAGTTCAACCGTTTCTGTCAACTTTCCTTTTTCATAATTGTAATCCTGAGTTATTCTAATCTTATTGTAAGGCATAAAACTACTGGCATTGGCAACTTTCATCGTTAAAACGGACATACGAAATTCTTTATCCGTTTTGCCTGTTCCATTTCCTAAAGATGACTGAATAGTGGCTTCTACTTGTCCATTAGTAAGGTTGTTATATGCCACTTCAAAATACATCGTTTGGTCTCTATCGCCTGCTTTACCATCATAATCAGGGTGAACACGATGCAGTGTTTTTACAGATTTCCATAGTTTGTCATAACGTTTTTGAACGACATTAAAACGGTAGTCATAGGCTTCTGCTCTTAACCATTTACCATCTTCATAGCGGTAAGCTTTACTTATACCATTCCATACTATAGTGTAAGTATCGTCTAATTCAAGAGTAGGGCTAAGTGGGACAATCACTTGTTTGGAAGAACTGCAACCTGCTAAAATCAAGGAGATTATTGTTGCAACGGAAATAAATGCTTTTTTCATTGTTTTGAACTTTTTTTAGTGAAACATTAAAATTTACACTACAAAGCTCTGAATAGAAGCAACCAATAAAATTGACTTATGTTACAATCAGCTTTGATTGGCAATTTTTCTTCTCAATCGACTAAGACTTTCCCGCTCAAGACCTATGTAAGAGGCGATATGATATAGGGGTATTCTGTCCAATATTTGAGGCTGACTTTTAACTAAATCAAGATAACGTTGTTCACCATCTAAGAACAAAAAGCTCTCCACCCTTTGAGTTGTCAATTTGTAGGATTGCTCGGCTACCATTCTACCAAAGCGTTCCCAATTTTGAGATTGTTTGTAGGCATTTTGCAAAGCTATTAAATTGAAGGTGACGATTTCACTATCTTCCAATGCCTGAATAAAGTATCTGCTGGGTTTGCTTTGTAGGAAACTGTCGTAATCTGTAACAAATTCATTTTCAAAAACGAATTGTGTATTGATTTCTTTGCCATCTGACAAATAATAAGTCCTAAAGCAACCCTTATTTATAAAACCAACGTAGCGACAAACTTTCCCTTCATTGAGAAAGTAGTCTTTTTTTTCAAATCGACTTATTTTTAGATAGGGTTCAAAGAGAGAACAGTCTTCTTCAGTCAGAAAAGACATATTTGTCAGCCAATCCTTAAATATTTTAAACTCTGTCATTACTCAATTCTTTTGTGCTTGGTTGCCCATAACGGCCCGGCTAGCCGCAGTACG
>CAYFTH010000243.1:0-1836 GCA_964346075.1 uncultured Fluviicola sp.
AAAGCAAAAAAGATTTCTGTGGTGCGCATTAAGGTATAATCTGCTGTTACAGTTTATAAATTTTAAGAATACACTGGTAGGAAGAAGATTGAAAACAACCCGGTTAATTGGTATGATGACACATTCAACGCGAAATGATCGTTGTATTATTGTTGACGTATGGAAACACGAATTCGTTTGTTTGTAGAGACGCCATGCATGGCGTCTCTACGGCGGCGATGACGACAGCGATTACGGTGATGACAATATAATTTGATAACGAACAAAATGAAAAAATGCAAACAAATGGACAATTACCCGAATAAATCCACCGTACAGGAAATAATTGATATTCTGAAAAATTTCCCGGTGAGCACCATTCACGACTTACGATACGTATGACTTCCTGGTCAAAAACCCCGATAAAAATAGCGCAAGCAGGGTGTAGACAAGAAAAATGTAATACCCCGGCTGAAGGGATGTGCCGTTGCTGGTTGAAATCATCACTTCCCGGCTTATTGAGCTCAGCTGTCCTAACTGGCTTGTGATAATTCCATTAAAACCGATATATGCCATGAATATGGCGATCACCATAACATCGGCCATAGACCACTTACCGGATTTTAAAACAAAAAACCTGATTACCGGGTTCTCCCGCACGTTGTGAAAGTTATAATAGTATCCAAGCGTGGAGATGATCTTCAACAACGGGAAAACCACACTGAAAGTAATCATCAGGATCCCAACGATTTTCATCTTGAAATCCGCGTGGTTAACCATGATCCAGAATACATCGATAATGCTTTTACTCTGAAAATACAATACCTGCTCATTAAACTGGATGGGGTGTCCCATCAATACAAAGCTGAGCTGTGAAATTTGCGCCTCCATGTCTATCATGGGGGTGGTTACGCCAGCCGCCAGCAGCATGATGAGAGACAGTATAAGGAATAAATACCGGGAGGGGCTCAAAGGTCCTTTGCTTAATCCGGACCAGGCGAAAAGTATTACTGATAGAACAACCAGAAGCGTGGCCTCGGTAAGTAATCGACTTTCCATGGCAGAGATCTTCTCGTGGAGACTGGTTTTCGCGCTTTGAATATCGTCTGCATCATTTCTTCGCAGTATGCGTTTTAAACGGGAACTCTCACGTATATCAAAGGTTTTTTCTAAGTATGTATCCAGCTGCTTGTGCAACTGGACCTTGACCTTGTGCATTGTTTTTAAGGCAGTCATCTCCTGAATGAGGGCATCGGCATATTGGGGAATACCTTTTTTTATATCTTTCATATCGATAAAAGTATTTATGAAAGATTGCTTTATCCAGCCTTTCAAAGTGCCGGCATTCGACTTCCTGATTTTTTGATCTACTTCATCAATCAACCTGTTTAAAAGAACTTCGATTCCACGTTTTATTGCCCGCTCGTTCTTTTTCGATATGTGGAGGTTGTTTATCTCTTTTACCAGGATTACACTGATCTTTTTTTTCCATTCTCCAACGTTGAACAGACCGTATTTCACATGGTTGAGTTCAGCATAATCGGTTTTATGTTTCTGGTTGGAAACCGAATGCGTAATAAACTGATAACATAAAATAAACGATGCCATTATAATAATCAGTTGAATGACGAATTTCAGATGTTTCACTGTGGGTGTTTCTCCTGGTGCATACGCCGAAATATTTCAGCCGTTTTGAGAATCCCGGTAGTAATGAACATCAATACAGAGGAAACTGTATACTACCCGGCTTCAAAGGATTCTACTCTTTCCTTAAGCTTTTCAGAGAGATCAGCAATAAGTTCGGAGTTACCCGCTATCTGCTCAGAGCCCGTGGCGTTTGCCTGGGTAAGTTCGTTT
>CAYFTH010000244.1:0-1834 GCA_964346075.1 uncultured Fluviicola sp.
ATGAATATGCCAGGGATTGGAGGACTACAGTTAGTCAAGTACATGTCTCAGCATTATGAGGCTATTCCAGTATTGGTGATTACGGGGTATCCAGATGTTAATGATGCGGTAGAAGTAATGAAGTTAGGAGCCACGGAATATCTGGTTAAACCTTTTTTGTACGAGGAGTTAAAGGATGTTTTGGGATCCATGCTGCCCACAGAAAGTAAGGATAAAACTGAACAGATTAGTACAGTAGGAGATTCCTTTCATGGAATCATTGGTCGTTCTGAACCGATGCAAAACATGTTCCGATTAATTGATAAGACGAAAAATAATTTAGCCACTGTTCTTATAACTGGTGAGAGCGGTACTGGACAAAATCTCAACCCGTTAATTTAAGGTTGATTTCTGCTTCCAATACTGATGTTTATCAATTGATTCAAAATGAGGATTTTCGTGAAGACCTTTTCTATCGTCTAAATGTTATTTCGATCAATATTCCTCCGTTACGCCAGCGTCGAGAAGACATCCCGTTGCTTGTTGACCATTTTAATAAAAAATTGAGCCGGGAAAATAATTCTAAACCGCTTCGGATATCCAATTCGATAATGAAATTATTAGAAGATTATTCCTGGCCAGGAAATGTTCGTGAATTAGAGAATTTTATTCATCGCATGGTCATTTTTAACGATGTTCAAATTGATATGGATGATATACCTAAACATATGAAAATTAGTATAGAAGACTCGGGAGAAGGTCATTTTAAAAGTCTTGCTGAAATAGAACGTGAATATATTTTAAAGGTTTTAAAGGCAAATGATAACAATAAATCCAAGGCTGCTGAAATCCTCAAAATTGACCGTAAAACACTCCGTAATAAATTGAGTTAATGGTCAAAAACGCACCAGTATGGGTAATTTATACCCAGTAATATTGATTACTCATTGATCAGGTAAAATGAGTTGTAAGTATTAATTTGTTGTTAGTGAGTGAACTGCATTTTTCCCTAGCGTTGAATTGCTTGATTTTGCTATGTGGCATGACGATTGACACACTTGGCGAAAACAGAAAATGAATAGGTTGAATCTGGAATATACTGGCACTGGCGTTTGCTCAAATTGTAGATTTACTTCAAATTGCAGTCATAGGAACCGAGACGAAAAAGTTATTTCGTCTTGTGAAGAACACGAGACTCATATAAAAGAGAAGGAAGTCCAAAAAAAAACAAGCGCAAAACTGCTAAAGTCTTTCGAGGGATTATGTTCGAATTGCGAAAACGTTGACCAATGCATGTTACCCGATAAAGGCAAAATCATTTTTACTTGTGAAGAGTATAAATAAATAATTATGAATACATTGACTAAGAAGAAAACAGGGATGTACGAAAATGTACTCCATCAGTTTAATCGAGCAGCTGATATTGCAAATCTTGATAAAGGAATACGTAAAATATTAGGTGCCACCAATAGCGAAATTAGCGTGCATTTTCCAGTGAAGATGGACGATGGTCGTATTGAAGTTTTTAATGGATATCGCGTACAGCATAACAATGCATTAGGACCTTACAAGGGTGGTTTGCGTTATCATCCGACTGTTGATATTGATGCGGCAAGAGCGCTGGCTATCTGGATGACTTGGAAAACAGCCCTGGCAGGACTTCCTTATGGAGGAGGTAAAGGTGGTGTGGAGATAGATCCTTCTAATTATTCTAAAAGCGAATTAGGGTTTCCTCAGAAACTCTAAAAGCTAAAATCATTTAATTCGGCAAATTTGATGATGTTAGTTATAAACAAAATGGCTCCGATCCAGGAGTGTGAAGTATCTTTCAATTTTGCTTTGATGTTGTTCATTC
>CAYFTH010000245.1:0-1805 GCA_964346075.1 uncultured Fluviicola sp.
AGTTGATTAAAAATTAAAAAATGTGTTTTTTTGGTTTTATCGGACAACAATGATTAGTAATAAAGAAATATATCTTAAAATCTTCATAATACTACAATCTTTTTACGGTGAATAACGTTGTCTCTTGTTCGGATAATTACAAAGTAAGTCCCTTGCTCCAATTGGCTTTCAAATTTAAACCTTGCCGATGAAATACTTTCTTCACTTTTCACCAAGTTACCACTTAAATTAAAAACCTGCAACGATTCAATGGGAACATCTTGCAGGGAAGCAATGGTAAAATCACCACTGGTTGGGTTGGGATAAATAGTGATTTCATTTTCTATTTGTTGACGATTTTCATGCGTTGAATACATGGATTCGCTTCTTTCAGCAAGAGTTACTCCATCCATTTCATCTCCACTATTGGCTAAGTTCTTACTGCCTGAACATTCATTATAAAAAATCTGGAGATGGGCTTTTGCGCCTGCTTTGATATGTGTTCCTTTTTTTAACGTAATTTGCTCACCTGCTTGCAATTTTAGGTCGGCGTTCGGTTCTACATTATAATCTCCAGGATCCGTTTTTGGAGTAACCAAATGTCCAGTGGTAATAGTATACTTAGCTCTTCGGAGTGATTTATAGGTATAATTGCCACGGGCTTGTGCTCCAAGATTATCATTTTGTAAGCCCAGATACCAAGGTTCTGCTTCGTTTAAGATAAACCCGTTGATAGCATCTACATCTGCGTCTTCTGATTCTTCAAGCACGATATGCGGATGAATGTTTTCCCCAACATAAATCGCTTCAAAGGGCGTAACATCAAAGTGATCGTTAGGACGACCTAGGTTGGGATAACCAAAGTAGTTCGACTCTATATCATCATCCAAACCTTGATAATTATTAAACATCAAATCCAACCCTTGCATATCCAGCGTATGCGAACCATCACCTGGCCAGAGGTTGGGGTTAATGCCGAGGGCGGTGAATGTTGATTTGTGGGAGAAGAAGTTTTTTCCGTTAACTAAATTCTGTAATGTGAAATGTGCCCAGTCGGTAACGGAAATAATGTTCGCCGCTCCCTCTAAAAACGATCCAGGTGCGTTGTCAACTTCTTGCATTTCGCGCACGTTCACTTCATGGTCAACCGGAATGAAGGGAAAGGGAAGTAAATTGATTCTTTTTCGTTTGAATAAACGTTCAAAATTATTGCTATAAATTGCTGCGCGGAGCTGACTTTTCGTTAACAGCAAATTTTGATCACGCCAATATTCACCGGGTTCATTGAAATTTTCATCTTCACCGACATCATTAGTACCTGATATTTTACCTAAAGAAATAGCCACATTACGCGTAGCAGATTGAAGTGGAAAAATATGTTCCTGATTGTCATACGTGTTCAATGCATTGTAATAGGATTGTCTTCTGGCGTGATGTGTGGGTTTCCATCCTATAATATTCCCCGGGGATAGGAATAAGTCATCTCCTGTGCCTTTCGCGTGGTATGTTAACAATTCTTTTACTGTCTTCTGTTCCATTGTTGCATATAAAAATGTTTTCAAAAAAAGATTGGGAGGAGATAGAGTACCAATGAGGTTTGGGTAAAGAAATCCGCTATAAATTTGATATTGATATGCGAGCGGAATATTTCCACCAAAAAAATTTGCATCATACGCTAAGAAAAGTCTTGAGTGATGGTGGGGATATGAATTATCTTGAAAATGTAGTTTTTCCATTTTAAGCAAAGCTAATCTTACAATATCAGCCCCCATGGAAGAACCCTGTATGATGTTTTCATTGTACCCGGCATTTCCCTTTCTATAATT
>CAYFTH010000246.1:0-1795 GCA_964346075.1 uncultured Fluviicola sp.
TCTTAGGGGAGACTTTTTCATATTTTCTCATTAATCGAACTCAGATAAAAACTAAAAACCGAATGGCAGAACCGACTGAAGAAGAACTACAAGAGTGGCTCAAAGATATCGAGTATCTCGTAGATGCACTTAAAGAGAGTTTTGAATCCACCGATGCTCGCTTCAGCATTGATGAGATGAATGATACACTTTATATTGAGCTTGAAGGTCTGCAGGATTACAGAGAGGAGGAAATTGGCGAGATCGCCGGCCCTCTGCTCGAAACCATCGATCTCGATTTTGAAGATATTATCTTACTCCCCCTTTAATGCTTTTTTGAACGGGAATTAAACATTATCCGGTGCGCGTTTTAACTTTTCAACGAAGTACTCTGGGTCTGAAGGTGTAACCACTATTTTCTTTCCTGTTTTTGTGGTAATCACAACCGCGTTCTTTCGATGAGTGGCATACGCTTTATAGTCCCCTATAACCCTGTTCTTAAAAAGTCCGTAGTAGCTGAAAAATCCCCCAATGCCAAACTTGCGCAGCGACCCCATCATGGCGTCGGGTCTATATTCAATGTCCACAATATCGTTATAGAGGATATCCTTGGACCACCCCAGCCTGATAATACGAAGCTCTTTTGGCTGCAAACTGTATCCATATACTCCAAAAAAAGCACCAAGTGTGATTATTACGATCGCAATGATAACAGAGATAATCCCTCCTATAAATGCGAGCATAATCAGAATAGCCGATATTGAAAAAGTCATTGCAATCAGCAAAAAGTCCCAGGAAGATCTGAATTCTTTTTTCATTTTTGGTCAGTTAATTGAATTAAATGCTACATAATCCCGGTGAGTAACCCTCGAATAAGCAGCAGTGATATCGCTTCTGCAACTATAACACCCAATACAAATCCGATGCCAAGTTTCCATCCTTTCAGATTCGAGTTGATTTTGAATGCGTTGAATAGAACGATGAAAAACCAAATCAAAAACAACAAAATTACCAAAGAGCCAGCAATCAACAGGTAAAGTTCACTGCCCTCGAGTGCAATAATGTCTTCCACTGTAGTGGCATCAGGGGTAAATAGATAACCTGGAAACACCGAGAGTAATAACGGAATACGTGCAAGTGCAGTAGCTCCAGCTACATCTACAAAACGAACAGGAGCCTTAAATAGCTTTGCTGATGCATAGAAACTCAGCGCCATCGACAACCAGGAAATCAAAACATCCAGGCTCACCTGGAGAAAAGTAACATGACGGGTAATATGCATATCAATTGCTCCGTCGAACCTTGCTCCAAAATAATATCCTGTTGGGATATGCAGCAATAGAACAGCTAAGCCTATCACAAACAATTTTGCCCCTCCCCAAAAGTGAAACGGGTTGGTCAGCCAAATCAGAATACTGTTTCTATTCTCTTTCATTATTGAGTCGGTTTAGCTTGTCAATAAGGTCATTCAAATAATTTCTAATGGTTGGGTAGCTTAACCCCATCTCTTTCGACATCTCTTTTAAGCTGCCGCTGTTTTTTACAAATTGATAGATAAATTTAAGCTCCTCTTCACTAAGAGACAGAAGCAGAGGTAGATCGTATAGTCCTGTAACAGTAGTTTCACAATCAGGACATACCAGCGCCTGCACAGCCAGACCTGAAGAACAACTTGGACATTTTACCGGTAGTGTTGATTTTTTTTGATTCATATCAGTTGACACGAATGAAGATTAAATGTGTTACGATATTTATTCAATTATATTGAACTATTTTTGAAATATATTAAAATATTCCTTTACTAAATCAAATTTAA
>CAYFTH010000247.1:0-1760 GCA_964346075.1 uncultured Fluviicola sp.
GAAAGATTCGTTCTTCAGCGCATAATAACGATGTCCCCATTATAGCCCAAACTGCCTATGCCATGAGCGAAGATGCTCAAAAAGTTTTAGATGCAGGTTGCGATGATTATATCAGCAAACCCATTGACAAAAAGAAACTTTTAGTTAAAACAGACAGGTTTATAGAGAATAAAAATTCAACACCTTAAATGGCGGGTTTATGAAAGAAAATAGATTTTCCAAAGTCACCATAAAAGAAACCAACGAAACAAAAAAGGTCCGTATTGGTTCTGATTTGATACGATAAGTAAGCAACGAGCTAATTGACAAGTGGCAATCCTTGATAGAGGCAACAGCCAGAATCATAGATCTTCCCTCTGCCCCGATTGTTAAGTTGCATCAAGATCTTATCCAGTTGCTCTTAAACAACCAGACTGCCGGTAATTCTCTCTATCCAAATAAAAAGGGAAAGCTGATGTATCAACTTCCCCTTGATTAGTAGCGGAATACATTGAAATATCTAATTTTGAGCTGGTGCATGCTGTTGAAGAAATTTGAGAAATGGCTCGCAAGCTGTAGGATGTATCAATATAGAAATCCAAATAACCACAAGGGGATGCTTTTTAAAACACCTGTCTCCATATCATCTTTGACAATATAAGCATTGGGTTGACCTTGAATTTGAATACCGGTCTTATTTTTTCCTCCAATTTCGATCAAATAACGATCATCAATCCAGAAATCCCCCTTGTCAGGTAAAGAAATGTCATGAGCGGGTTTAAGTTGAGAGATAAAGAAAGTCTCTCTTAAATTACCTTTATCCGGCAGCCGGTTGCCCAGGGCATAACTCAGATTGGTGTTATGTAGCCATATTTTGTCCGGTTTACTCAATACACTTATGCTCCTTGTTTGTTTGTACAAAAGATGGAGCAACTCTGCTTTACTGAACCATTGAAGGGCATGAACCAATGCATTTCGGTGTAAATTGATTTTCTCACTGAGTTTGCTGATATTAGGAGTAAATGGTACATTGGTAGCCAATACATATAGCAATCGCTTAAATTTTGCTATGTTTTCATAGTCTACCCGGTGAACAACAGGCAAATCCACGTCCAACACCTGGTTGACTGTATTCAGCAATTTCTGATGATAATCCACCTCATCTCCTGAGAAATATGGATAAGTCCCGTGTTTTAAGTAATCCGGAAAATATTTCAATGGCTTAAATGTACCTAACATCTCGTAGGTTATGTCATGATGATGGTTTAGAATATCATTCAGCGTGATGGGCTCCATATTTATGCCGTGTTGGAAAATCAGATATTCCCTGAAAGACATTTCTGGCAGCCTGTAATGTGAAACCCTGCGGCTGAGATCAGATTCCCCCCGATAAATGTCTAAAACAGAAGAAGAAGTAAAGATCACCTGGAGGTCCGCAAAGTCATCAAATATCAGTTTGATTTCTCTCGACCATGTGGGATACTTGTGGACTTCGTCCAATAAAAGTACTTCCCCACCTGCTTGATTAAACTGTTCTGCCAGACTGTAGAGGGTATTATCTGTAAAAAACAAGTCATCCAGAGCTACATACAACACCATTTTCCCGGATAAGCGTTTTCCCAATTGAAGCAACAAAGTTGTTTTTCCGGCACCCCTTGCGCCGAGAATACTGACCAGCCTGTAGTTAAGGTTAATGTTGTGGTAAAGATAACGCTTGAATTCAATTGGTACGGATTTGATTTTTCTTCGCGATTTATCCAGTAATCGTTCCATGTTGCTAT
>CAYFTH010000248.1:0-1719 GCA_964346075.1 uncultured Fluviicola sp.
CGGAAACGAGTACAACCGAGGAACCGGATGCGGGAAAACCGCACGTCCGGGTCTGGGTGGGGGGTGCCGGGTAACCGGTATCCCTACCACAACGGTTTGAGATGCAAATAGTCAGGAGAGGCAGTGAGCAATGCAAGATAACATAGTTGAATTTTTACGTAAACGTGATTACAAGATTGTAAAAGAACTTGGCCAAGGTGCATGTGGTAAAACCGTGCTTCTCCATGATGATATGATCGATGAGTATTTTGTTTGTAAAAAATATTGCCCTTTCTCAGAGACACATCGTCAAGAACTATATTCAAATTTTGTTCGCGAGATAAAGCTTCTTCATCAAGTCCATCATTCTAATGTTGTACGTGTCTTCAATTATTATTTATATCCTAACCAGTTCACAGGCTATATTTTAATGGAATTTGTTGATGGTTCAGATATTGAGGATTACACGAAAAATGCTCCAGAAAAAATAAACGAAATATTTTTGCAAGTTTTAAATGGCTTCAGGTATCTTGAGACCAACAATATTCTCCATAGAGATATTCGTCCCTTAAATATATTGGTCACAAATACGGATAATGTAAAAATTATCGATTTGGGTTTTGGTAAAAAGATTGAAGAATCAAAAGATTTTGATAAAAGTATTAGTTTGAATTGGTGGTGCGAACCACCGGAAGAGTTCAAAAGTAGCGTATATGATTTTAGCACTGAAGTATATTTTGTCGGCAAGTTATTTGAAAAAATGATCCATGAAACCGCTATTGATCATTTTGAATACAAAAGCCTTCTAAACCGTATGTGTAGCAGAAGTCCCGCATTAAGAATTAAGAGTTTTTTTGACGTGGAAAAGGAAATTAATAACAATCGGTTTTTCGAAATAGACTTTAATGACGAAGAGCTACAAGATTATCGCAACTTTGCTGATCAGATAGCGGCTCATATTACGAAAATAGAAAATGGCTCAAAATATAACGATGATTTTAACCGGATCCAGAATCAACTTGAAAATGCTTACCGAAGTTTTATGTTGGAGGAAACGGCACCTGATTCTTCCTTAATTACAAGGTGTTTTATAAACGGTTCCTACTACTATAATAAAACCGGATTTCCTGTATGGACTGTAAGAGAATTTTTACGGCTATTTAAATCTGCATCGCAAGAAAAGAAACGAATAATAATGGCAAATCTCTATACAAGACTGGATTCTTTACCCAGATATGATACCAGCCCAATGGACGATGATATTCCGTTCTAAACCTAACATGGCCAATCAGCCGACGCAAAAAGCCGCGCGGCTGATTGGCGGCGTTCGCCTTTGAAATAAGAGAAGGGATCCAGAAATCATGAAATTTAATCCAAAATGGAGATTTCAGCCTCCTGCTGACGGATTGTACAAAAATAGTGAAATTCCCATGGAACCTATTTGGGAATTTGAAACACTTATTGGGAAAGTTACAACCCAAGGAAATCGATGGGCCTTGATTGAGCATTGTAAGGGTGCATTTGCAAAAGCAGCAGGTCAGAGCGATTTTGGTAGCTCAAACGAAAGCTGGGCTGAAACAGACTTAACACGTGCCATGAAATTAGCATCTGCAAATGTACCGTTATTTCTGGAAGCCTTTTTCCATGCATGTGAAGATCTGACTAATGACGGTCTTTTTGCTCCTGACTGTAATATGATCAATTCAGTTTGTGAAAAACACAATATTGGATATTTACTTA
>CAYFTH010000249.1:0-1716 GCA_964346075.1 uncultured Fluviicola sp.
TGGTTCAGCCAGGCAGGAGTTCTGGTCTGGGTGAGCAACGTCATCTATTCAACGGTATGGAATCCGATGATGAAGTCTCAGGCGATGGGAATTCTTATACTACGCAGTTTAGACAGTATGATCCGCGACTTGGTAGGTGGAAATCTTTGGATCCGCTCATGAGCATGTTCCCTGATATGAGTCCGTATGTTGGGTTTGCGAATAATCCTGTTGTGTATACTGACCCTTATGGGTTGGAGCCTGAAGGTGGTGGTGATGATGATATGGCCACGATTATAGGTGAGGACAGAAGAAAAGGGCTAGAGGCTAGAGGACCCAAAGAGATTGATAATGGTGATCTTGATACTGAAGTTAAATCAAGTCACGATGATCGGGTTCAAGTCTTTAAAGAAATAGATATTACTATTACTCCATCTAATCCTTTACCGATAGATGAAATGCCAAGTTTTGATGATTTAGATGAAAATTATCTAGGAAGTGACTACTCAGCACCCGAAGTATATGAAGAGATAGGAGGTAAAGTTTATCAAAATCACAAAAATAATCCAAAGGCTTTTGCAAATTCTTGCGCATTAAGGATGTGTAGAGCTTTGAACTATAGTGAAGCCGAAATACCATATGATAAAGGTAAAACAGGTTCAGGTTCAGATGGAAAATGGTATTATTACAGGGTAAAAGATTTACATGCCTATTTAGAAGAAAGGTATGGAAGTCCAGATATTGTAGTACGACCTGGTGACTCTAACTTTAACTCTGTAGTTGCAAGTAATATGGGAATAATTGTTTTTGATGTTTCTGGATGGAGTGATGCTACAGGACACATAACAACATGGGATGGAGAAAATGCTGGAGACCATAGTTATTTTCAAGAGGATTTACCTTCTGGTGTAACTTTGATTAAGGTTAGTATTTGGACTTTAGAATAAAACAATAATATGAGAATAGGGAAAAGGTTGATTATTGGAATTTTATTAATTTCTGCATGTAGCACTCAAAAAGAAGTTATTAAAGAAAGAAATTTAGAATTAAAAAATTATTCTTGCAGTAGGTGCTTAGATTTAGTCTACAAAGAGGAGTTAAAAGCGGATGGAAGTTCCATGGCCTATTTTAACAAGTCAAATTTTGACGTAAACGTGTTTGAGCAACTTGATAGTATTACAAGGGAATATGTTGACACTAAAGTCATGAATAGTAAATTCAGTAATAAGCTAGGGATCATGAAATGTATAGAGTTTCAAAATAGTGCTTATCTGGATTCAACGATCGTAATGGTCTTGAATAAGTAATGCGGTGAATTATGCCAATGCACCCCCCCCCAAGATACCGCGAGATTGCCTGTCCAACAGCAGGTGGGCATCTCCCTGAAGTTAAAGGAGACTCTCTTAAAGTAGAAGTTTCGAAAAATGGTGACACCTTATTTTATGAACACTCGAGGAATGATCCGCGAAACATGTATAATTATTGGAAAGAATATGAATAAAATGAAAAAAAACTTATAATTTTCATATTGGGAATTTTAACATTAACCTCTTGCGAGAATATTGAGACAGATTCTAAAAAAGGTGAACTCGACAAGATTTTATCACCTGTATCGAACCCGGCTACCACGAGATTTCATCTCGTGGTTTTGCACTTACTCTACCAACTTAGCTTGCTCTAAAAAATCTTCATAAGCATCATTTACAATGGCTGTAAGCTCTTCTTTGGTTGTTTCTG
>CAYFTH010000250.1:0-1644 GCA_964346075.1 uncultured Fluviicola sp.
GTTCAAACAAAAGAATGGTGCGGAGAGCTCTAAGTCACCATGTGTTTGTATCGAATTACTAATTCACTATACTGATCTGCCTTATCTTGAATTTCGTGTGTGTCTTGTAAATTAATGACGTACTTATTTGGAAGCTCAGAAAATCCTTTATGTGCTCCAAATAGTGTTGCAGCCATAGATGCTATTGAGTCGGTGTCACCTCCTTGCTCAACAGACTGTACAAGGAGCTTTTCAAAATTATTATGTTCTTTAGCAAAAGAAAACATAGCATACACAACCGACTCGTTTGCAAGACCAGACGTTCCAACACGTTTAGCCAAATCTTCCATTGGTTCATCAAGATAACCAATAGTATTCGCTATTTTTTCTGATACACTAAATTTTTTTAATTTAGGATCAATACAAAAATGTTGATTTATATTTGATAAACTCGAGATATATGTTTCAATAAATGCATCATTAATCGTAAGACCAGCAATATATTCTCCTAAGATATATGCTGATTCAAATCCTATTTCGTTTCTGTGTGTTATTCCAGCAACATCATAGAAAATATGATCTCTTGCATGGCCTGATGTGGGGAGCATAGCAACAGGGCTTATTCTCATTGCAGCACCACACCCATACGCGTCTTCTAATCCTGAACTATATGCAGAAGCTCCTTTCAAAATATTTTTTAAAGCAAATTTTGTGCTTCTTCCAGCACCAATTAATTGTTTATTCTTATATAACTCAGTAAATCGTGCGCCCATGTCTTCAACATCAACGTCGTCTTGTTTTTCTAGTAATGAATCAATTGTTGCTTGTGTAAGTTGTGTATCGTCTGTGTATCCTCCTCTCTTCACGCCTTTTGTGTGTCTTGAATGTATTGAATCTTGATATTTTGTTGGTACTTTACCATAGTGCTGTTTAATCTGTTCTTTTGATAATCCCTCATACGGCATGCCAAATGCATCGCCTATTGCACCGCCTACAATGGCTCCTTTAAACTTGTCTTTGAGCTTGTTTTCTTCTTTAGTATCTAAAGGCATACGAAAACTAAATGTAACTTTATTTATAAAGATATTGTATTTAAGAAAAATATAGCACCGAACAGGTATTCGTCTCTGCAATAGATTAAATAAAAAAATCCGTACTAACAATTGGCCACTTTATTTCTATTGCAATGTGAAGTGAGATATTGCTTTTGATTTACTATAGTCGGATAAGGGAGTTGAAAAGAGATAAGGCTAAATAACTACTGCATTTTTAAATTAAGTAACCATTTTCACTTACTGCAGTTTTAGTAATCAGAATCAACAACTGCTGAGTAATACTCCCCATAAACAGGATAATCAGTTAAGCATTGGGTGGGTGGGTATAACATAGGTTACAATATTGAACCCATTGATATTAAGTTTACATCACTGGCGACAATATCAAGCTTTCTTTGTGGTATAATTTAGTATAAGTAAAAAAATAAGATATTTAACTATTTTGTAAGAAATAATTATTTATTACCTAAACAACATCATATAAGCATGTTTAAAATCACTACTGAACAGCCTAAGCCATATTTCGCGGAAATACCATATGCGGTCTGGGGATATGTTAATTATGAATCTATTGAAGATTGTGAGTTCCCTACAGATAGTAAGTGGACAT
>CAYFTH010000251.1:0-1613 GCA_964346075.1 uncultured Fluviicola sp.
ATAATTACAATGTACTTACATTTCAACGTCAGAAAAGAATATTTATTGAGAGCAATTAACGGTTTGTCGTTCAACCGGTTTTGCCTTATACAACTCCAAATGTGTTTGAAGGCAAAAATAGCGCAACTTTAAAAATTTTATTGGCAGCACTAAGCGGCAAAATCCGGTTGAAACGCTGGTTATAGAGCTACTTATTCGTTTAGATTATACTGTAATACTTTTAGCATGGGTGCTCCGTCTTCATTTTCTGTACTCACAAAAATTCTGCCATTTTGAATTCGGACAATATGCCCATCAAAATTCTCATTATATGTGGCTATCAAGTCACCACTTTCAGTAAAAATTAACCAGTCAGACTCATCAGAATCTATGATATTTAACCAAACATGTCCTCTGAAATCGTCATATTTTAACATCCTTACTTTTCCTTTGTTATTAGGCATTTCTGATATCAGATTCTGTTTTTGATCTTCTCCTGCACCTACTCTTTCTACCAAATCATCAACAAAACTTCTCCTTTCTTCGGATGACAATGTCTGATCAGGTCGATTCAAGGAAGTTTCAGCTTTTTTTTCACCTGTTATTAAATCAAATATTTTAAATCCAATTTTATCTGACCGATTATAAACAAGGTCATCATTAGAAAAGCTTATCAGATTTCTGGAATGGTGTGGTGAAGATGTTGTCATCAACGGTTGGCCTGCTTCATTATAAATTACCAACTGTTCATTAGGCTCAAATTGTATCAACTTCTTGTTAACGATTTCACCATTTAAATTGGCAACCACTATACGATCATTGGGGTCTTCTCCTGGCCTAAAAGAAGGTGTAACATAGAGAATTAATTTATCGTCACTGGTTAAATAAAAGTGATTTGGAAATAGTTCAAGATTTATATCTCTGATCACGTTCAGGGTATCATCAGTGAGTTCATAGAGGGAGACTCTACGTAATGCTGAGTCATATACTAAAACTTTGTCGTCATACGTGATGCTTATATAACCATCCATTCGTTGCACTTCGCCTGGCCCGCGCCCTTCGGATAGGTAACTTGTAACATATTCACCATCTTCTCTAAAGTGATGGAGTTTTTTTCTTGTGACGTCAGCGATTAAAATATCTCCTTTTGAAGTCATTTGAACATCAGATATCCATCCAAACAATATTTCCTCACTATCCTCAATTTCAAAGAGAAGCTCAGCTTCAATTAAAGGAGCATTGACGCTATCATATTGCCCGTCATTTGAGGAGCAAGAAGTTGAAATGAAGAGTACTATTACAGTTACTAAAGAAGTTATCAAGTTATTGAACATACCTTTTGATTGTTTAGGAGTTCTTTAAGCTCTATAAGCATATATTATCCGGCAATAAAGCAAACAAGCCGGCCGCTCCGTCTACCCCGCCAGCCTCCGGTTAACTAATCTTAAAACTCGGTAGTAAATCAACGGGATGGTGGGGCTAAACCGTGGCCAGACCCTGGCATAGAAAGCCTGACCGGCCCGTCAGACAAACAGCTGCGAACTGAATACAAGAGTCGGAGGGCCGGTGAGGCACGTATCCTACCTCAAATTAATAAACTGTAGCGGTATGCCGAAATCTTTGCTCTTCAGGAG
>CAYFTH010000252.1:0-1606 GCA_964346075.1 uncultured Fluviicola sp.
GTAATCTTTTCAAATCGGTAGCCCATCAAAGTTCAGCAATTCTTACATTAAAATGATTTTGTACAGCTTTGTATCAGTGAGTTGAAAGTATAATCAATCCAAAACACATTGTTTAGTATATCACTCACACTTTTGATATATATTTTCGAACCATTAGCAAGATACACGCAAAGATGAGTAAAAAAGGTTGGCTTACACTTTTACTTGGGGCATGTTGTTTTCTGGCAGCTACCCTCCATGTTGAAATTGACCCAAAACCGACGCCTGTACTGAACTCTCCTTCTCAACTTGATTCACTGATTGCTCAAACTACTTATGATTTCCGGATTTCATCTGATCAAATCCGAACACAGACAGTCGCCCACGATTCTCTGTTTCAACGTAAAGTGTACACGCTTTATGTAGCTCCCGGTTTTTCTAAAACAACATTTCATCACCATTTGAATACCAGGTTGGAGCCTCTGAATGTATCCATTTATGGCTCTGTTACGTTTCCTGAAAAAGATCTGGAACTTAATTTACTATACAATAACACCGTTCATCGAACATTGCATATTCGGGCTGAGTCGGATCTCTCAATTCAACAAACATCTATTCCAAGGTTACCTGATTAATTTCAACATGAGATATTAAACCTACTTTCAATATGAAGTTTATTGAACCTCAGAAATTTTTAAAAAAGTTTGAACTGCTGGATTTCCCTCAACCCGAAATTCTGCAGTTAAACTACCCTGTATTTATGTGTCATGGTTACGGCGGGATTGCAGGTCTGGTTCGTCCAGCGCCTATTCATGAGCCTTGCATGACGTTAAGAAGTCATGGCATACACGCATTTGCTCCCAATATTGTCCCTTATGCCACAATATCCACAAGAGCGGAGCAATGGGCGGAGAAAATTGAACAGCTTAAAGAACAATACGGCTATGAAAAATTCAATGTTGTGGGTCACAGCATGGGGGGACTTGATATGCGTTATGCAATTTCCAAACTTGATATTTCTGACTCTATCGCCTCATTAACAACTATTGCTACACCACATCGGGGAACCAGCCTTGCAGAACTGGTGCTTACCACACCCGGTATACTTCGAGATAAGCTTGGAGAGGTATTTGACTGGTTTGGAGAAAGTATCTTCCCAAATGCAAAAAGCAATGCGGTTGCAGCAGTAGAACAATTAACGCGAGACTACGTCATCAACGAATTTAATCCGGCAGTGCCTGACCACGAAAATGTTGAATACTTTTCGTTCAGCTCTGCAGTCGGGCGTGGAACAAACCAGCCATTAAATCCAATATATAGGTATCAAAACGTACATATTTATAATCAGGAAGGCTTAAATGACTCTTTTGTTTCAATTGAAAGCTCAAGCTGGGGCGAGCATCTACTTACAGCTCCTCTCAGTCATATGGAGCAGCTGGACCTACAAGTAAGTAAGGAGAGGAAAAAATACGTTGAGCAGTTTTGGATGGATCTGGTGATCAATTTAAAGAAAAACGGGCTTTGAAGTATGTGGAAACGAAGCACCATAGCCTTTAGTAATTCTATCGCTTTCACGAAGTGTAGTTGCCTTTTCTTAGTAGGTTAAGGCAACTACACTTCGTGAAAG
>CAYFTH010000253.1:0-1599 GCA_964346075.1 uncultured Fluviicola sp.
TCATTCTCCCCGTTTAGTTGATAAGAAAAATCATTACCAATTTTACAACGGAGTATAACACACCTGCGACCTTACCTTGATTGATTACGAACCCTTCATTAAAGGTCCCGGCGTTTGATTACCCATAACGAAATCATGAAGAAGATTACCATGTAGAAGAGGCAAACGAGAATATTCACCCAACTATCCAGCATAAAAGGGATGTTGCCGTTTCGTTCCTGAGCAGCCTCAACCATTTCTTTCAGTATCGGAAAGGGGGTGAGTTTTGAAAAGGCATTCAACGGGAAGAAAGCATAGATAACTTCCAGCTTGGCAATGGAGAGCATGCCTCCGATGATTGCTTCCACTATGAAGGATACAATAAAGAAAATGATCGATAATGCGGTGCGCTTAACTACCGTGGCAAAGAAAAAGGCGAAACTAAAATAACACAGGGTTTGCAAATAATAGACGGGTATTTCAACGAACCCATTCCAAACATCAGCTGTTTCTGAGTTGATCAGTCCGTAAGCCAATCCGACAATCATAGTATAGAGTGTAACGATCGTCGACAAAATGAATACTACAAAAAATTTACCTGCAATGACTTGTTGAAGTGACATTCCATCGATAACATTTTGCTTGAGGGTCTTGTAATTGTATTCGTTAGACATGACAATAATCACTATAACACCCATTAATACATTGAACCAACTGCTACACCAAGTAACAAAAGACCAAACATCCGGAAAAGCAAAAGGATTCCATTTTGCTCCTCCATCTGACAATTCAATAACTGGCCCCATAAATGTATTGAAGAAGCTGTATAATGCATAAACAACCAATGGAGACAAAACAAAATACAAGAGTAAGATAACGCGTAATGCATTCAATTTCTTTAGCTTGGCGAATTCTATAGCGATTAACTTTTTCATTATTTTACGATTTCGAGGAATGTAGATTCAAGGTTCTTTTTATGGTCTCTTAAGCCGGAGAGGTAAACGTCATTCTCAGCGAAAACTTGATTGATCTGAGCGTTGGTGTATTGCTCGTCTACCGCGATCAAAAGTTCACTCATGGCTTCATCGATAATAGAAATATAGTCCAGGGTGCCAATGACCATTTTTGTTTTTTTCAAGTCTTCAGCTTTGATCATGAGCATTCTATCCTGAGTCATGATTTCATCCATGGTTCCCACTTGAAGGAGCTCTCCATGTTTCATGATGGCAACATGAGTACACATTTTTTCTATTTCGTCGAGTAAGTGCGATGCGATAACAATCGTTTTCCCTTCTTTTGCGATATCCATGATTAACGATCTGATCTCCGCGATTCCTTGCGGATCAAGCCCATTTGTAGGTTCATCGAGTACGAGCACATCAGGATCTGCCAGCATACAAGAGGCTAATGCTAATCGTTGCTTCATCCCTAATGAAAAGGTCTTAAACTTTGATTTTTTGCGTTCCCAAAGGTTAACTCTTTTGAGCACGCGTTCTATCGCGTTGTTGGTTCCTGCAACGTCTTTTATTTGAGCAACGATCTTTAAGTTATCGACAGCATTGAGGTAGGGATAGAAATTTGGCGTTTCGAGTAAGGCTCCTATATTTTTTCGGTTTTCAT
>CAYFTH010000254.1:0-1597 GCA_964346075.1 uncultured Fluviicola sp.
ACTGCTTGTTCACCAATAAAAGCAATTTTATTTGCTCCCGTACCGATGGCAGTCAGTGAGCCATTTTCATTAACTTCTACCTGAGCACCTGACTTCATCAAAATCCGAACACCCGGTTCAATTGTTGCTGCCGCGTTGATTTCCCAAGTACCATCGATGTAATAATCATAAACACTGTTGTCCGAATAAACATCGGATATCGTCACAGGAGAACCAGAGTTACCTGCCAAATTTTGAAGTTCATCTGTGTTACCACTACCATCTCCACCGCCGTCGTTTCCTCCTCCGGTGCCGTCGTAAACACAAGACCCATCATCGTTCTCTGCATTAGGGTCATAATTTGCTGCTGATTGATCTGTACAACCTTCTTTTTTACAAGAAGCCAATACAATTGCTGTTCCTATAATAAAAGTGAATAATTGTGTAGTTTTCATCGTGAATTAGTTTTTAATTACTTTATTTTCAGTAAACAAAGATATGAATTGTTCCACAATTACACAACTAGGGTTTTCCCTAATTTTTCCTATTTACTGAAGTCGTGGTTGATTGTCGTGTCCTATAATGATTGGATTGTCATCTACCCGACCTTCTGTGGGACCGTTTTCGAGTTTGAGGACGCCACGTGGACAAACGGAAGAACAAACACCACATCCTACACAAGCCGACCGGACAATATTTTGACCTTTTTGGGCGTAGGCTCGCACGTCAATTCCCATTTCGCAATAGGTGGAGCAGTTTCCACATGAAATGCACTGACCGCCATTCGTTGTAATACGAAAACGAGAGAACAACTTTTGCTGAAAACCAAGAATTGCCGCCATCGGACATCCGAATCGACACCAAACCCGATTTCCGAGAATTGGATAAAAACCTGTACCGATAACTCCTGAAAAGATCGACCCGATTAAAAAGCCATACCCTCCACGAATCGTTTGTTTCTCAATCATAAAAATATGCTCTGTGTCGGATAATCCATGTATACCCATGAGCGCCATGATGACTACAAAGAACCCAACAGCTCCGTAGAGCGCATCTTTTTGGAATTTTTTGCGCTGAAAAATCATGACCCATGCAAAAACGAGCGAGAGGATTCCAGCTACACTCCACAAAAAGCTGGATTTCGTTAACCAGTATTTACTGGTATCAGTTCCAAGATAAGAGTGAATAACGGCAACTGTCGAAATCGTAACAAATACCACAACGGAGTGTATTAGCCAGCGTTCAATTTTCCAGGCTTTTGTTGATTTATCGCTCAGGTGTCTAAAAGAGTCACCAGCTGTTTCGGCTAAGCCACCACAACCACAGACCCATGAACAATACCAACGCTTTCCGTAAAAGTAGGTAAGAATAGGAGTAATAATAAAGATAGAAGCTACGCCAAAAATCAAAAGTGCTAAACCAATCGTACCTGAGTTAATCATGGCATCGACGCGATATTGATCAAAATTATAGTAATTCAACGGCCAAATGTTTTTGAGATCATAATAAGGTAGATTCATTCCATCACCATTTAAACGCGCCATGAATTCGGGGATGAGAAACGCAAAGGCCAACTGAAAGAACATGACGCTAATGGTTCGGATGAGGTGATATTTAC
>CAYFTH010000255.1:0-1591 GCA_964346075.1 uncultured Fluviicola sp.
TTCAATCAGCTCGTCGCTTACTTCCGGGTTCAAATCAGAACCAATGCGAACCTTTTTAGTTTCGTTGGTCTCCTTGATGGTGACTTTGGAAAATTTCTTTTCTTGCATCGTTCTAAAATCTATCTTGTTTTTGGGGATTTGATAATCTTCATAAATATTGATTCATCATTTTCAATAGATTATCTATTTTTATGGGTTTAGCGATGTAATCATCTGCGCCTGCCTGCAAACAAAGACTACGATCGTCTCCCATTGCATGGGCGGTTTGAGCAATGATCTTCACTTGATTATTGGTCTCTCTGATTCTTTTAATGATTTCCATTCCACTTATGTCGGGCAACCGGATATCCATTAAAATCAAGTCTATATCTGTATTATTCCTGAAAGCCTGATAACCTTCTTCCCCCGATTGTTTTAAAATTAACTCGGACCCCATGGGTTCCAGGACTTCCTTCAAAAACTCCAGACTCGTGGGATCATCTTCAACAACAAGCATTGTTTTACTCTTCCAGTTGTATTCCGCTTCGCTCTTTCCCGTCTCTTCCATTTTTGCTGTATTTTGTGATTTATAGGGCAATGTAAAATAAAAAATTGACCCTTCACCTTCTTTCGATTCCACCCAAATTTCTCCTCCCAGTAATGCTATCAGACTTTTCGTTATAGCCAACCCCAGGCCTGTACCTTCATGTCCTCTGTTCATTGTTTCATCAACTTGCCGGAAACGATCAAATACAAGGTCTTGTTTATCGGGAGGAATACCCATTCCTGTATCTTTTACAAAAAAGATCAGCGTGTTTTCATCTCTAAGGTTGTAACCAAATTCGATGGTGCCTTCATCCGTAAACTTAATTGCGTTGTTTAACAGATTGTCCATGATCTGTCTGATTCGCAGAAAATCTGATTCAATATAGCTAACTTGATCATCTAATCCCAAATCCTTTTTCAGTTGAATGTGACCTTTTTCTCTATTTTCCAATTGGTTTTTATAGGTACTGTAAAATTCCAGCATCAAGTCATTTAAGTTAAAATGCTCAATATTTATGGATAATTGATTGGCTTCTATTTTGGAAACATCGACAAGATCATTGATCACATTTAATAACTGGCGGGTTCTGGTGTGAATGATATCAAGGAATTTCATTTGCTTTTCTCTTGGTAACTCTTTTTCCTGAAGC
Source organism: uncultured Fluviicola sp. (assembly GCA_964346075.1). Taxonomy (GTDB): domain Bacteria; phylum Bacteroidota; class Bacteroidia; order Flavobacteriales_D; family Crocinitomicaceae; genus Brumimicrobium. The sequence continues at coordinate 1,176 of CAYFTH010000255.1, forward strand.
ATCTGGGAAAAACCAATGATGCCATTCATGGGCGTTCGTATTTCATGGCTCATATTTGCAAGAAATGCAGATTTCAGGCGGTCGCTTTCTTCTGCTTTTTCTTTGGCTGTAATAAGTTCTTCTTCGGCCTTTTTTCGTTCAGTAATATCCCTGATTGCAGAAACAACACCCTCAATTCGGCCGTCTTTTTTGAGGGGATAATATATGATATCGAGGTTAACCCTCCCGAATTCAGGAAATTCTCTTACCATTTCGTACTGGACCGTTTCTCCTTTAAGGCATCTGTCAAGATTGGGTTTCACGGTTTCCTCAAAGTTCTTGTCGCCTACAATCTCTCTTGCTTTATTTCCGATTACTACTTCATGTTTCAGCTTGTAATATTTTAAATAGGTGCTGTTTACACATATATAATTATA
>CAYFTH010000256.1:0-1589 GCA_964346075.1 uncultured Fluviicola sp.
GACAGGGACTTTCACCCTGCAAGAAGCACCAAGCTTCGCTTGGCGCACTAACGACTGAATTCAGAGGCAACCAAAGCCGGGGCCGCAAGGCGGAGGCTTTGGTTGTCCGCTGGAATGATTGGTTGTGCAATTTATTTAATCATAGATGCTATGCTTCTTTTGGAACATGATAATTTGGATCTTTAGATATAGCTGGTTGATCTTTCCACTCAAACTGAACTTCGAGAGGCTCTTTTTTCTCATTAAATGCAATGATTTTATTTCTTCTATATTCCGGGATTGCTTCGGCGATATATTTAGGTACTTTACCATCATCACCTATTCCAAGAGTGCCCAGTTGGGGTGGAGCATGCCCTGGGTATAGTGAGAGAAAAAAGTCAAAACCTCTGAGGTGAAATAAAAAACCAGCAATTCTATTATCTTGTTGAATCGGCGTAAAAGATATGGAACCAACCATGAATTTTTCTAATGAGTTATAACAGAGTGTATATAATCCTAATTTATGAGTGAAGGGCAGATCACCGAAAACGACTTGAAGGAGATATTGTGACGGCTTTCCAGGTTCTGAGTCTGTCATGCCTACTCCAAGATGTAGTTCACCTCCGTAGGTCAAATTAATAGCTGTTTTTAAAAGCCACCTTTCAAAATTTAGACCATCAATTACTTGGCTTTCAGGTAGTGTCTTTGTGGATCTAATGTCTTCAGGAAGTAATTGTTCAAATACTCTTATTGCATTGATACCAGCAAGATCGATTTCCGAAAGCAGGCTATTATGATGTTCACATAGGACTTTTTTCGTCAGACTAGCTATACTGATTTTCTTTTCTTCATTCTTGCACCAGCTTAGACCTTTGACATAAATAAACTGTTGTTCAAAAATGCTTTTCGATATGTAATGTTCTCTCGATAACTTTCCATTACATGGTGAATATTTATTTGCCCAACATTTCATCATATTTATATCCAACATTTCTTAATATTTATACACAACAGTAGTATTATACAGAATCATGGAATATCAGATATTATAGATTCTGTATTATTCGATATACCATGACCACCTTCATACATATAATAAAAACAATTGGTTGTATATATCTGCCGGTTTCAGATCTCTTATTTCATTAGGATTTCTACGATGATTTTCTGTATATCCCGATATCCCATCATTCCAGAATATCCAGTATCCGCTGATTCTGTGAATGGTGCTATCCACTCGACATATCTTTCGTTCACCGGCTTCCCCGCCAAAAGATTCAAACCCTCGTATTGACTTCAAACCAAAACGCATGAGACGATGATCAAATCTCGGCCATCCAATGCATTGTCACCCTGGCTTCATCATGCGGGCAAAAGCCTCACAGGCGTCTCAATCAAATGCATTCCGAGACCTTACCCCAAAACCACTCCCGAGGTCAAACCAAATCTTAGCAACCCACAACCCTATAAAGCCCTACCGGAATACCGAATGGACAAATGACCATCATCTAAAAGCGCTTTGTTGACCGGAACCCATGTTCAACGGTAGTATCTGCATCATCCCCCCTTCCACCCCTTCAACGCCAACCCCACCACCTCCTCAAACTCAT